>JAENXB010000038.1 GCA_016649785.1 Flavobacteriaceae bacterium | reverse complement strand
GGAAATTTTTGCTGGGTCATTTGCAGGGAAAACTGGGAATCGGCAAAAAATACCAATTGTCCCTGTTTATCTTTTGCCAGAAATTTCGCTTTTACACGTTTAAATTCTTTGAATTCCTCGCTTTTAGGGTTTTCCGGTTCAACCCAGGTCGCCTTGTACACATTCAAATTTTCGTAGGTACATTTCGCACCATACTCATGTTCCAACCTGTATTGAATTACCTCAAACTGCAAAGCGCCAACGGTTCCTATCACTTTCCTGTTGTTCAATTCCAGTATGAATAACTGGGCAACACCTTCATCCATCAACTGGTCTACTCCTTTTTCCAATTGCTTGGATTTCATAGGATCGGCATTGTTGATAAAGCGGAAATGTTCCGGGGAAAAACTTGGAACACCACGATAATTTAATACTTCCCCTTCAGTGAGCGAATCTCCAATTTTGAAATTTCCTGTATCGTGCAAACCAACTATATCACCGGGATAAGAGATGTCCACCACCTCTTTTTTCTCGGCAAAAAAGGCATTCGGACTTGAAAATTTGAAGGTTTTTCCCTGTCTTACGTGCAAATAGGGCTTGTTTCGTTCAAATATTCCGGAAACAATTTTTACAAATGCCAGCCTGTCCCGATGTTTCGGATCCATATTGGCGTGGATTTTAAATACAAAACCGGTAAATGCTTTTTCTTCTGGTTTTACAATTCGCGTATCACTTTCTTTAGCACGCGGGGGAGGAGCGATGTTCACAAAACAATCCAGCAATTCCCTTACTCCAAAATTATTTAAGGCTGAACCGAAAAATACAGGCTGTAAATTTCCATCCAAATAAGCTTTCTTATCAAATTTGGGGTAAACACCAAGTGCCAAAGTTAATTCTTCCCTCAAGGTATTTGCCGATTTTTCCCCTATGAGTTTATCTAATTCATCAGATTTTAAATCTGAAATTTCTACCGTGTCTTCAATATCTTTCCTGGGATTACCCGTAAAAAGGTTTACATTTTGTTCCCAGATGTTGTAAATACCCTTAAAATCGTATCCCATTCCTATAGGGAAACTCAGGGGAGTAACGGTTAAGTTCAGTTTTTGCTCTATTTCATCCAAAAGTTCAAAAGCATCTTTACCTTCACGATCCATTTTGTTGACGAAAATTATCATAGGAATATTTCGCATCCGGCAAACTTCTACAAGTTTTTCGGTTTGTTCTTCAACCCCTTTTGCCACATCAATCACCACAATAACACTATCCACTGCGGTAAGTGTCCTAAAAGTATCTTCTGCAAAATCCTTGTGCCCCGGAGTATCCAGGATATTTATTTTGATCCCATTGTATTCAAAGGCGAGAACCGAGGTAGCAACTGAAATTCCACGTTGTCTTTCAATTTCCATAAAGTCACTGGTAGCGCCTTTTTTGATCTTGTTGGATTTTACCGCGCCTGCTTCATGAATAGCTCCCCCAAATAGCAGGAGTTTTTCTGTAAGCGTGGTTTTACCGGCATCCGGGTGTGAAATGATTCCAAAAGTTCTTCTGCGTTTTATCTCGTCGGTAAATTTCATTTGCTGATTTAAGTTTGCAAATATAAATTATTTGAGCAAGAAAAAGGAATAGTAGAATGATTAGCTTTTTATATTTTTTAAGTGAACATTACACCCGAAGAACTTATTTTCTTATGATTTGCCAGGCCGATTTTGTATTTTTGAAAATCAATTAAAGCAATGGAAGAAGAAAAAGTGATCCTGGTGAATGAAAAAGATGAACCTAAAGGATTAATGCCCAAGATGGAAGCTCATGAAAAAGGACTGTTGCACCGTGCATTTTCGGTTTTTGTTTTTAATGATAAAAACGAATTGATGTTGCAACAACGCGCCCTTTCCAAATACCATTCCCCGGGACTGTGGACCAATACTTGTTGCAGCCATCAGCGCGAAGGAGAAAGCAATATTGAAGCAGGGAAAAGGCGGTTACAGGAAGAAATGGGATTTACTACCGATTTAAAAGACACCATGGCTTTTATTTATAAAGCCCCTTTTGATAATGGTTTAACGGAACATGAATTCGATCATATTCTGGTGGGAAATTTCAATGATGTTCCTGATTTGAATCCCCAGGAGGTTTCAGCCTGGAAATGGATGAAATTAGAAGAGGTTCAAAAAGATATGAAAAACCACCCTGAATGCTATACCGAATGGTTTAAGATTATATTTGACAAGTATTACCAATCTATACAACAATGAAAGTAACAGTGCACAGGAAGGCTCATTTTAACGCAGCCCACCGTTTATATCGCAAGGATTGGGACCAGGAAAAAAATGAGGCTGTTTTCGGGAAATGCAGCAACCCAAATTATCACGGGCATAATTATGAGCTCACGGTTTCTGTAACCGGATTAATTGATCCGGAAACCGGATTTGTAATAGATTTGAAAGTTTTAAAGGACCTGATCTATTATGAAATTGAAATTCCTTTTGATCATAAAAACCTGAATATTGAAGTGGAGGAGTTCCAGGATCTAAACCCCACCGCTGAAAATATGGCCGTTGTGATCTGGAACAGATTAAGGCCAAAATTAAAACTGGATTTGGAACTTGCTGTAACTTTGTACGAAACGCCCAGAAATTTTGTAACCTATAGCGGAAATTAAATGTCTTTAAAAAAAGGAGAAACTGTGCCGTTTGTCAAACTTAAGGATAAGGATGGTAAAATTTTTAATACAGATCATTTTAAAGGAGAGAAAGCATTTGTTATTTATTTTTACCCTAAAGATTTCACTCCGGGATGTACCCGGGAAGCTTGTGAATTCAGGGATCGGTATCTGGAATTTAACGAGTTGGGAGCAGAAGTTATCGCAATCAGTTCCGATTCGGAAGCTTCCCACACCAAATTCATAAATAAATACAATTTGCCTTTTATATTTCTGTCAGATAAAAATAAGGAAGCAAGAAAGGCCTTTGGCGTGCAATCCTCACTTCTTGGACTGATCCCAGGCCGGGAAACTTTTATTTTTGACAAAAACGGAATTCTTAGGATGCGTTACAATAATATAAATGCCTCCCAACATACAACTACTGCATTAAAAAAATTAAAAAAACTTCAAGATGAAAACTGATCTCTATATACTAAAATTTGACCCGATCCTGAAAGAAAAGATCTGGGGAGGGCAAAAACTAAAACAACTGTTCCATAAAAATAGCCCTTCTTCCCAAACCGGGGAAAGTTGGGAAATTTCGGATGTGGAAGGAAACGATTCCATTATTTCAAATGGACACTATAAAGGAAAATCAATAAAATGGCTGTCGGAAGAATTTGGATCCCGCTTTGTTGGGAAAAAAGTGTTTGAAAGATTTGGCACAAAATTCCCTTTGCTAATAAAATTCATCGATGCTGCCGAAGCGCTCTCAGTACAGTTGCACCCGGATGACAAAATTGCAACGGAAAAGCACAATTCGTTTGGCAAAACCGAGATGTGGTACATCCTGCAGGCAGATCAAGATGCCGAAGTAATAATGGGTTTTAAAAACAAGATCACAAAAGCGGAGTATCAAAATTTAGTTGAAAACAATAAACTGGTTGATGCATTAAACCGGGAGAAAGTAAAGAAAGGAGATGCTTTTATTATTAATCCGGGCTTTGTTCACGCGATAGGAGCAGGAGTTTTATTGGCTGAGATCCAACAAACATCAGACATTACCTATAGGATTTACGATTGGGACCGCGTTACAGATACTGGTGAGAAGAGGGAACTACATACAGATCTTGCCCTGGATGCAATTGATCTTTCCCATAAAAGTGATTTCTGGATAAAATACGAAGAGCGTAAAAATCTAGCTTCGGAATTGTTTTATAACCAGTATTTCAAGACCAATATTATTGAGTTAGATTCGGAAATTACAAGGGATTATTCAGATTTGGATTCCTTTGTAATTTTGATGGGAGTTGAAGGAAAATCAATCGTTAAAACCGATGGAAATCAGGAAGTGCTTGAGCAGGGAGAGACCATGTTGGTGCCTGCCTGTATTTCAAAAATCTCAATAGAAAGTCAAAACGCAAAAATATTGGAGGTAAGTGTATAATTATATCGAAAAATAGCCTAAATTCGCAGCCTAAAATTAAGAAATAATGGCAAGTATAAGATTGTTAAAGAGAGATGTAAATTATGTGATGGGTGATTTAATTGAGGCAGCATATATTCATCAATTAGCAAACCCTAAACAGGAACCTAAAAAATCGGAAGCAATTGTAGATCAAGCTATAGCTGGTTTTGACGAATTGATGGCAAAGATCAATCAAAAAAATGTTGAAAATAAAAAACAACATTTTAAAGATATTGAGAAAGATTTTGAAGCTAAAGCAAATGCTTTGGTAGCTAAAATAAACGAATTGTAAAAAATATTCGATGCCGATGTAGCTCAGCTGGCTAGAGCAGCTGATTTGTAATCAGCAGGTCGTGGGTTCGAGTCCCTCCATCGGCTCAAAACTCCTCCATTACGGGGGAGTTTTTTTTATGCTGAATTTTTATTGAGAAATATTCTTTCCATTGATTTTAGAACAAGGATTAACGATTCTTGATATTAGAAGAGGGAAACTTCATCAGCTAAAAATCCTTAATCTTTATTTGATATTCCAGGTAAAGGTTTCTTTGTGCTGCTTTGTGACTTAGCGTCTTTGCGAAGTGATATTTTGCCACCAAGGCACAAGGACACAAAGGTTCACTAAGTTTAAATTGTGACTTTTTATTCGGAAAAAAGTATTCCAGGATTTAAGAACAAGGAGTGCTGATTTTTGATTTTAGAAGTAGTGAAATCTTCGATGCTTAGCTGATTAATTCGGACTAATTGGAAGCAAACATTCCATATCTAAAAAACCCTGCAAGGGTTTCAAACACTGGCAGGGTTCTGTTTTTTTTATGAAAAGCCCACAAAAATTTTAATTTTTTTAAGCAAGCCGTCAATCTATATTTTAACTTCCGTCTTCCGTCTTCCGTCTATTTTTGAACTTCTAACTTCGTACTTCGTTACTGCTCCTCCACTTTTTTTTCCAATTTTTCCGTTTTCCTTCGTTCTTTTAGGAATACTTTCAGATCCTTTCCGTATTTAGATTTCTGAACATGTGGGGTCATGGAATTATAAATGGTGTCCAGATATTTTATGTTGGCGTCAAAAACTTCGGATAGGGCCAGGTAAGGAGCGATTTCCAGGTCCTTATTATTGACCGCGAAATTTACGGTAAACAAATATCTTCTGCTTAAAAGCCGGTCGTATTCATTATTTGTTTTGATTAGAAGTTCCTCGTTATTATCGCGCTGTGCTTCAAAATTATTTTGAATGAGCTCAAGATTTTTTTCGTTGAAGCGTGACATCATTTCCCGGTATTCCATCAATTTTGTTTGATTGGTAGAGCCAGAAACTTTTGCGTCTACTGCAAAGTTTTTTAAAGTTGTGTTGATGGTTACTTCCCCTTCTTCAGCAAAAAATTCAATTCGTTCGTCATATTCCACATTATCCACTTTATCCAGGAATAAATACATGATTTGAGGACTTGTGATAAAATCTTCCAAAACAAAGTTGGCATCACCATTTATTATCACCGAATCCACATTGATAAGTACGGTATCTTCAATTTTTTGAAGGTAAATAGTTCCTTTTTTAAGACCAACAACATTTCCTTTAACCAGGAGGTTGCTTTCTTTCTTTGAACAGGCAGTTATGCTAATAAGAATTGCCAATAAGAGGCTAAGTTTTTTCATGAATATAAGTTGAATTACGGGTGGCAAATATCATATAAATTTTGATCCTTTACTAACCGGCCGCGGCTATTTGCATTAAAATTGTAGACAAGATGGCGCCATAAGTTCCCACCACGTATCCAAAAACGGCAAGGAGTACGCCTACTGTGGCTAAAGAAGGGTGGAACGCTGCAGCTACAATAGGTGCGCTTGCTGCGCCTCCTACATTTGCCTGACTTCCCACTGCAAGGAAAAAGAAGGGTGCCTTTATCATTTTGGCAATTAAAATTAATAAAGCGGCATGAATGAACATCCATACCAGGCCTATGGCGATAAGTCCCGGATTGTCAAAAACCATGGCAAGATCCATTTTCATTCCTATAGTGGCAACCAGCATATAGATAAAAACACTTCCTATTTTGCTTGCTCCGGCGCCTTCATAGGTTTTGAATTTAGTAAAAGATAAAATAATTCCTATTGCCGTAGCAATGGAGATCATCCAGAAAAAGGAAGATGAAAAAGAAGACAAGGCACTTTTTTTGTCGTTAAAAACATCAAAATTGTTCAATAAAAAGGCGGAAATCCAGTCGGCGCCCCAATGGGCAATTCCTACCGCGCCAAAAGCAAGGGCCAACATAATAATCAGGTCATCCAGAGACGGGTTTCGGGTTACACTGGCGGCATAGGATGCCACTTTATTCTTTAAATTGGTAATTGCAGAATCATCGGCATTCAACCATTTATCAATTTTTTCATTCCTTCCAATCCCAAACAGTAAAATTGCCATCCACAAATTGGCAACTACAATATCCACAAGCACCATTCCACCATACAAATTGGGGTTATATTCATAAATTTCAAGCATAGCGGCCTGGTTTGCACCACCGCCAATCCAGCTACCCGCCAGGGTGGAAAGTCCGCGCCAGATTGCATCGGGTCCAACCCCGCCAACTGTTTCCGGGGAAACAGCAGAAATTATAAGAATTGCCAATGGCCCTCCAATAATAATCCCGATGGTTCCTGTAAAAAACATTATAAGTGCCTTTGGCCCCAAACTGAATATGGCTTTTAGATCTATACTCAGGGTCATTAGAACAAGTGAAGCGGGAAGCAGATATCGGCTGGCAACAAAATACAATTGTGAAGTTTCAGCTTCTATTATTCCAAGGGAATTAAAAATCGAAGGAATTAAATAACACATTAAAAGCGCGGGAACTACCGAATAGAATTTTTTCCAAAAACCATCTTTCCTTGAAGAGGTGTAGAAGACAAAACCAAGGGCTATCATCAGGATCCCAAATACGATAGCATCATTGATAAAAAAAGGGGCATTTTCCATAAGTCGATTTTCTCTGAGGGCGAAAATACGATTTTTATACTACTATTGGAAAACGAGCCAATTGCTGATTGGTTAAAATTTAAATAGCTGTTTTAAACTTTTTGCAACCCCATCATCAATACTCATATCTGCAATAATCTTAGCCACTTTTAGTGCCTTCGGACGTGCATTCCCAACAGCTACGCCATAACCTATGTTCTTAAGCATTTCCACATCATTGTAATTATCTCCAAAGGCGATGGCTTCTCCTGAAGAGATAGAAAAATGATGATGAAGCAATAACTCTATGGCAGTATATTTTGATATTCTTTTTGGGGCAATTTCCAGATAGGTGTTTTTCGACCGGTACAAATGCAATTGATCCGGAAATTTTTCAGCCAGGTAATCGCGAATTTGGTATATTTGGGATTCTTCCCCCATAGCCATAATCTTATGTGCTCCTTTTTGTTCTGATCTCCATTTTTCAATCACCTCCCGATCGGATTTTATTTCAGGCTCAACTTTGGTGTTATTTTGTTCCCTGAGCGCCCATTTATCCATTGAGGGCACATACCATTCATCCTGATGATACAGGCTTAAATGACAACGGATCTCTGAATTCCAGTTGCTCAAATCCTCCACTATGTCAATGGGGATTTCAGTAGAACTCACAATTTCATTGTTCACTAAGATCAATCCGCCATTATAACAAATCAGCGGTAGTTCTTCAATGTCCAGTTCGTTTTGAAGATGCCGCATCGCTGCGGGCATCCGTGCTGAGATCAGGATAAAGGGAATTTTATTTTTTAACTTTTTAATTTCAGTTATGGTTGCCGGAGATAATTCCCTGTGTTTATTGAGAAGGGTTCCGTCTATATCTGAAAACACAATTTTATAATCCATTTATTCTTCAGTATTTATATTTTTGGATGCCTTTTTGTTATAATACAGAATTTGAAGACATCCGTTCCATTTTCCTTTCCCGCAATTTTACTTTATTGATTTAATAAAATCTGTTAATACCGGGATCAACTCAGGATGAAGCGGCCTGTTGGGTTCATTGTATGCTTTGGTATTCTCCAGATTTTCCCCTTTAATTTCCCGGAAAATATGATTCATATTTTCCAAAATTACCAATTTCGAATTCTGAGCGGCGGCATTTAAAATTTCGGCATCGGTTGTATCGACCTGTAAATCGAAGGATCCGTTTATGATCAGGATGGGGATCTCTAATTTTGCTATTTCCAGGGCAGGATCATATTTCATCCAGGAGTTAATATATGGCTGAACGCTGGGCCTGAAAATAGATTCCAGGTACGGACTGTAATTAACCGTACTTCCGGTTTCTATAATTTCATCCAAAGCCTGACGGGCATTTTCGGAAAGTTCTTCCGATTGTTTTGCCAGTTGTTCCACAATTATTTTATCGATGCTTCTTCCTGCTCCTGCCAGTGAAATAAAGGCATCGGCTCCGTGTTGTGCGGCTATCATTCCTATAAGAGAACCTTCGCTATGACCTGCCAATATGATCTTATCAAAATTTTTATCAGCTTTAAAATACTCCAGGATTGCGTTTACATCGGTGACAAAATATTCAAAACGTAAATCAGCTTCTTTAATTTTGAATTTATTCATCTTAAAAATTCGCTTGTCAAACCTGTAGGAAGCAATGCCATTTTCAGCCAATTGATGCGCGATTTTTTTTGAAGCGTCATTCTTCATCATCATTTGATTTCCATCCCTGTCTGTTGGGCCGGAGCCTTGAATTAAAATAACCAGTGAGGGATTTTCGATTTTCTCCGGGAGGGTTAATGTCCCGTCAATCAATTCATTTACAGAAACCAAATTTTCGGTAAAGGGATTCATTTGAGCCAAAGCTAGTTGCACGATCAGCAACATTATAAAACTTAGGATTTTTGTTTTCATCGACTTCGATTTTCTACTAAACCTAACAGGTCTTTGAGACCTGTTAGGTTTTTAACTTGGAGAGTTTATCGTCCAAATTTACGATTTGTTTCGGACTTAGAGTAGCGAAGATTATTTTACCATCAGCGCAATGTTTTTATTTGATTTGGCACTTTTCGAGTAGAATTTAATAGGAATCGATTAAAAAAAAGATCTTAACAATTTGTTAAACTGAGGTTTTCTATATTTGCTCAAAATAAAATGTCCAATAGGGACTTTTGTTGCCAATAAATTTTAAATAAATGAAAAGTTTTATAGCAACAGCTGTTTTTCTCTTAAGCCTTAATCTTGGATTTTCAAATAATTACGACTGGGGGCAAACCGGGCATAGAACTACAGGAGAAATAGCCGACAATCATTTGAGCAAAAAAGCCAGGAAACAAATAGAAAAATTGCTTCAGGGAAAAAGCCTGGCTTTTGTTTCCACCTTTGGGGATGAGATCAAAAGCGATTCAAAATACCGGGAATTTGGACCCTGGCATTATGTAAACCTTCCTAAAGGAGAAACTAAATATTCTAAAGAAAATGCCAATCCCGATGGGGATTTGCTGATGGCGATTAATAAATGTGTGGAGGTGTTGAAGGACAAAAATTCCAGCAGGGAGAATAAGGAGTTTTATCTTAAAATGTTGGTTCATTTTATTGGAGATCTGCATCAGCCTTTGCATACCGGCCGGGGAGAAGATAGAGGCGGGAACGATATACTGGTGCGCTGGTTTGGGGAAGGTTCAAATCTTCACCGGGTTTGGGATAGCGATATGATCGATTCCAATAATATGAGTTATTCTGAACTGGCGCAAAACACAAAGGGTCTTTCTGAACTACAAAAAAAACAAATCACTTCCGGATCTTTTGAAGACTGGATGTATGAGTCGAAAGCTTTAAGTGAAAAAGTATATGCTTCAGCTAAAGTCGGGGAAAAATTAGGATACAGATATATGTACGATTGGTTTCCTGTGGTAAGGGAACAACTTCAAAAAGGAGGCCTTCGCCTTGCTTCGGTTTTAAATGAAATTTATAGATAGCGAGAAAAGAAAACCGCAAAAGGCGCAAAGATTTCACGCAAAGGCCGCCAAGAAATACGCAGAGATCGCAAAGAATATGCTTTGTAATTTTTGTATTAAATAACGAATAATATTTTTTTTCAAACAGTAACAGCTCATTTAGAGGGTACTTTTATTATATTTATTCTGGCATATAAATAAAATAGAATGACAGAAAATGAATTATCCTTTAAAATTATTGGTGCTGCCTTATCGCTTCATAAGAATTTGGGCCCTGGATTATTGGAATCAACTTATGAAAACGCACTCGCTTATGATTTAAGAGAGGCTGGGTTTAAAGTACAACAACAATTACCTATGCCATTCATTTACAAAGAGATAAAATTAGACGTTGGATACAGATTGGATTTATTGATTGAAAATAAAGTGATTGTTGAAGTAAAGTCAATAGAAAATCTTGCTCCAGTCCATTACGCGCAACTACTTACTTATCTTAAATTATCAGATTTAAAACTTGGCCTTTTAATTAATTTTAATACTAAGGTTCTGAAAGATGATATTCACCGAATGGTCAACAACTTATAATTAATTAAAGGTAAATAATAATCTTGCATGGATTATTTCACGCTAAGACCTCCAGGAAATGTGCAGAGAAAGGGAAGAATGAGTTTTGCGTGTTTTGCGTTTTTTTCTTAGCGCGCTTTGCGAGAAACATATTAAGAATAGTTCTTATCAAATTATTTTACGCAAGGATCGCAAAGATTTGATCTTTTTCCCCTGAAGTTTCGGGATGAAATTAGTCCTCAGTCTTTTGTCTTTTTTCTCCAGAAGCTTCGGGATTCTATATTCCCTTTTGAAGTCTTGGTTCTTGTTTCTTGATTCTTTTCTCTCTTTTCTATATTCTATTTTCTGTTTTAGAAAAGTGTCCTAAAAGTAAGATTGATCCTGGACGAAACAGGCTTTCTTGTTTTGGGGAGTTGATGTTTCCAAAAATGTTGCGTTGTTCCCGCCATCAGCAACAAACTGCTGTGTTCCAGTTCCAATTGATATTTTAAATTTGGATCTGATCTATGCTTTAGTTGAAATCTTCTGGCGGCACCAAGACTTACCGATGCGATCACAGGATTTTCACCCAGTTCTTTTTCGTCATCGGCGTGCCAGCCCATACTGTCATTTCCATCGCGGTAAAGGTTTGCCAGGCAATGTGTGAAATTGATTTTTGTAAGCTCTTTTAATTTTTGATGTATTTCCAACAATTTCGGAGTGAATTTCAGGGGTTTCAGCGTGAGATTTGAATAAGTGTAGGATTGATCATTAATTCCGTAAAGTGCAGTTAATCTTGGCTGTGGGAGCAATTTTCCGAAAATTTTGATATAGTGCTGTCGCCATTCCAATTCATCTAAAAAAATATCGAAAGCCGAATTTGCGACTTCGGGACTAAGAAAATGGGGAAGGTAGCTGATGTTTGCATCAGGAAGGTTTAAATCCAGCAGGTCTTCGTTATTCTTAAATAATTCCATTCAGATCAAATCATTTAAATTTGCAGATAATAATATGCCCACCATATAAGAATAAATTGCAACGGAATTCCCGCTCCCGCCTTTCTGGACGTCAGCATATAAAAATGAACCAGTAAAAATATGGTCAGCATCAAAATAATGCCGTAGATAGCCCAATTTTTTGTGGAAGGGAAACACAAACCAAGCCCTAGACCAATCTCCACAGCGCCGCTTAAATAAACCAGGGCCTTATGTGCTGGCAGATATCGCGGCATAATTCGCAAATAAACCTTTGGTTTTAAAAAGCGGAAAAAACCGGCCAAAATGTAGATAAAGGCCATTAAATAAAGGTGCCAGTAAATGCTCATTTTCAGGAAATTTTCATGTTAAAAAAAGTAAATTCGAAAGCTTAAAAATTATTTAGACGAACCTCAATAAAAAGGGTTAGAGAGTGAATGTTTTATGATAAAATTAAGAATTATAACGTATAATTGCTTATAATAGAGTATATTTCCAACCCTTTAGATCCAAACTTAACCTTTAATAATTGAAAAAAAACTACTTTTTTCTACTTATTTTTATAATGGCCTTTGTGAATTCTTATTCGCAACAAAGCGCCTATAAAGACCTGTATTTAGATTCCCTTTATAAAATAACCGCCGGACATTTAAAAAAATACGAGTACAAGGAATCTATTGAGGTTGCAATGCAATTGCTCCAGGAGTCCAAAAACAGGGGAAATGATTATTATAATTATCATTCCAATAATATTTTAGGTAATAATTATGCCGATTTAAATGACATGCTTCATTCAAAAAGGCATTATAAAGAGGCCTTAAATATCGCTCTAAAATTGGATAGCGACACTTTGTTACTGAACTCTTATAACAAATTGGGCAATGCCTATTCTGAGAATATAAAAACCACCCAGATTGGGATAGATTATTATAATCAGGCAATTGAGCTGGCCACGAAAATGAACTATGAAAGCAAGCTTTTGGCACCAACGGCAAATATTGCCTGGACCTATATAGATAATGGTTTATATGATAAAGCTCTGCCTTATTTAAAAAATAGCTCGGAATTGTTGGGAAACAGGGATGATAATTTAATTAAGGCCCAACTACTCACTTTAATGGGCCGCTATCATGTGGGAAAAAATGAATTGGAAAAAGCAAAGACTCATTTTGAAGCGGCAATTCAAAAGGTAGAAAAAGACACCTTGATCCTTGAGGCTTCCCTGGTATACAAGGAATATGCCAATCTGCTCTTTAAGGAAGGAAGTTATAAGGACGCCTTTCTTGCTTTAGAGAAATATGACCGGTTTAATTCTCAAATTTTTGAAAAGGAAAAGTTAAGACAAATTGAAGCTGCTAACGTGAAATTTGATGTTATCCAATACCAAAAGGATCTGGAAATTTCCAAAAATGAACAACTTTACAAAGATGAACTGATTGAAAAATCTCAATTGAAAACACTTATTGCTATTATTTCCTCCATCGTTTTGGTAATTATACTTTTAGGCTTGTATAAAAACAGCCGATATCGCAGAAAGTTAAATAAAGATCTGCTTGGGAAAAACAAGGAATTGGTTATTGCAAAAGAAGAAGCAGAACGGCTTTCCATTTTAAAGACCAAATTTTTCTCTACCATAAGCCATGAATTGCGTACCCCACTTTACGGAGTGATTGGGTTAACTTCTATTTTAATGGAAGATAAAACCCTGACAAGTCACGAAAATGATCTTAAATCACTTAAATTTTCTGCCGATTATCTATTGGCATTGATCAATGATGTATTACAAATGAATAAGATGGAGTCCAATTTGTTGAAATTGGAAAACCTTTCCTTCAATTTAAAGGATTTAATGCACAGTATTGTAAAATCCTTTGAATTTACCCGACTTCAAAATAAAAATGCAATTCATCTGGAAATCGATCCGAAAATCCCACTTAATCTCATCGGCGATCCAGTAAGACTTTCTCAAATTTTGATGAATGTGGTAGGAAATGCCATGAAATTTACCGAACGAGGGAATATCTGGATCTCGACAAATTTGGTGGAAGATAAAACAGATTCGGCAAAGATCTATTTTGAAATTAAAGATGATGGTTTGGGGATTCCGAAAAACAAACATCAAATTATTTTTGAAGAATTCTCCCAGTTGAAATCGGCGAACTACAATTATCAGGGTACAGGATTGGGTCTGCCAATTGTAAAGAAATTATTATTGCTCTTTAATTCTGAAATTCATTTGGAAAGCGAGGAGGAGCAAGGTTCCGTATTTAGTTTTGAGATTGAATTTAAAAAAGCCGCGACCGGAGTTGTAGATAACGGGATTGAGACATTAAAAGATGGATCAACCCTTCAGGAAGCAGGAGGAAGACGAATTTTAATTGTAGACGATAACCGGATTAATCAGGTTGTTACCCGGCGTATCCTGGAGCAGAAATCTTTTATTTGCACAGTAAGCGATAATGGTATGGATGCAATTGAATTAATAAGAAACAATCAATTCGATCTTGTTTTGATGGATGTGAACATGCCGGGAATTACCGGGATGGAAGCAACAGTGAAAATAAGGGAATTTAATAAAGACATTCCCGTAGTTGCTCTTACCGCATTGGAAATTGAAGAGATAAGGGAAGAAATTTATGAGGCCGGAATGAATGACATCATAGTTAAACCTTACGATACTTCAATATTTTACCAGGTAATCTACAGGAATATCCCATCAGAAATAGTGAGCCAATAAACTCTTATTTCTCGATTAATTTTGAATCTTTAGGTTGGCAAAAAGCTCATCTTTCGCATCAAAAAATTTGATGTTACTGATAGTTGCTTCCCCTAAATGATCTTCGTAACCTTTTTTTCTGATCCCAATTATGGAAGGCCCATTTGGTTGCAATAATAACAAAACTTAAGTTTTTCGGAAAAATTCAAATCAAAAAACCGCTTCACTTTATCTAAAAGCGAAGCGGTCTCAAATCTAAATTCTCCTATTTCACCATCTCAAAACTGCGTTTTATAAAGGCGGTTAATTCTTCCCCTTTAAGCAGGTTTTGTGATAATCTTGCCAGATCCAACGATTGTTTTATAAGGCGTTCCTGTTTTTTGTTGGTACTGGTGTTCAGTATTTCCGAAATCAGTACGTGATTGGTATTTATCACCAAATTGTACATTTCCGGCATATTGCCCATTCCAAACATCCCGCCACCGGTTTGCTGCATTTCCTTCATACGGCGCATAAATTCGGGTTGGGTAATAATAAGCGGCGCAGAATTGCTGTCCATAGCTTCCAGTTGAATACTGTATTGTTTAGGCACCACCTTTTCAAAATCGGCTTTCAGTTTTTCTTTTTCTTCTTCCGAAAGTTTTGAGATCTTATCTTCCTCCTTTTTGATGAGGTTATCCACGTTGTCGCTATCTACACGCACAAAAGAAATTTTCTCTTTTGAAGTTTCCAGTTTCTGGATAAGGTGTGATATAATTGGAGAATCCAATAACAATACTTCATAACCTTTTTCCTTCGCGGCTTCTATATAGCTGTGCTGCTTATCCTGGTTTGAAGCGTATAAGATCACCAGTGTTCCGTCTTTATCGGTTTGGGTATCTTTTATTTTATTCTGAAGTTCTTCAAATGTAAAATACGAATTGTCCACAGTTGGGTAAAGTGCAAATTTATCGGCTTTTTCAAAGAATTTTTCTTCAGAAAGCATTCCGTATTCAATAACGATCTTAATATCGTTCCATTTCTTTTCAAAATCCTCCCGGTTATTGTTGAAAAGCGATTTCAGCTTATCGGCAACTTTTTTGGTGATGTAACTGGAAATTTTCTTAACCGCACCGTCAGATTGTAAATAGGAACGCGAAACGTTTAATGGAATATCCGGAGAATCAATAACTCCGCGCAACATAGTTAAAAACTCAGGGACAATTCCTTCAACATTATCGGTTACATACACCTGATTTTGATAAAGTTGGATCTTGTCCTTTTGCATATTCATATCCTGGGTCATCCTTGGGAAATAAAGGATCCCGGTAAGATTAAAAGGATAATCCACATTTAGGTGAATGTGGAACAACGGATCTTCAAATTGCATTGGATACAACTCGCGGTAAAAATCGTTATAATTTTTTTCCTCCAATTCTGCCGGTTGTTTTGTCCAGGCGGGAGTAGGATTATTGATAATATTATCGACTGTTACTTTTTCCGGTTTTGCGTCTGCCGGTGCATTTGCGGGAAGGTCTACGGTTTCCTCTTTTGTTCCGAATTTAATTGGGATTGGCATAAACTTGTTATACTTCACCAAAAGTTCCTGGATCCTGCTTTCTTTTAAAAACTGATTGTCTTCTTCGTTTATATGAAGAATAATTTCGGTCCCGCGTTCTGTTTTTTCAGCTTCTTCAAGGGTAAAATCGGTAGTTCCTTCGCAAGTCCATCGGGCTGCCGGTTCATCTTTATAAGATTTGGTGATAATCTCAACCTTATTTGCCACCATAAAAGAAGAATAGAATCCAAGACCAAAATGGCCAATAATTCCGCTGTCTTTGGCAGAATCTTTATATTTTTCCAGGAATTCCTCGGCACCTGAAAAAGCGACCTCGTTGATATATTTTTCAACCTCTTCTTTGGTCATCCCAATTCCGTGGTCAATTACGTGAAGGGTTTTGTTTTCTTTATCGATCTTAACCTCAATAACAGGATCTCCATATTCCACATCGGTTTCGCCAATGCTGGTCAAATGTTTCATCTTTATGGTTGCATCAGTCGCGTTTGAGATTAACTCGCGCAAAAAGATTTCGTGATCGCTATAAAGGAATTTTTTTATAAGTGGGAATATGTTCTCTACAGATACATTGATTTTTCCGGTTGCCATATATTTTGAAATTTAATTTAATTGAATGTTTGTTCTTCTTCTATTGTCAAAAAAAATACCAAGAGAGCTTCGCTGACAAACTGACACACATAATGAACAAGTTTTGTTTAAACCGAATGCTTTGTCATTTAAAAAATTATGATTTGAAGGCTAAAGTTGAAATAAATAAACACAAAAAATACATTTAAGATTTAACGCTTGAAAAGAAAAACCTAAGCTTAAGAGGCTAGGTTTTCCTTTTCAAGTATTACCAATTTTATCCGTATTGTTTAAATTTATAGCTGAGTTCTAAAATTCGGGCTCAACCTTCAATAATAAAAAAAATTGAATGCCTGAAATACGGGAACAATAAACAAGAAAGGACTGTTAATCTTTATTATATTGCAGGGTAAAAAATTATTAAACGACCGTTTGATAAGAATTGATTTTAATTCAATAATAAATTATATATGTATC
>JAENXB010000334.1 GCA_016649785.1 Flavobacteriaceae bacterium | reverse complement strand
TATTTTTTGCAAAATAAGGAGAAAAGATTGAAATATTATTCAACGACGGTAAAATATCCTAAAAAACAATTGCTGAACCTCATTCATTTAGTTCAAAATATAAAATCAAGTTGGAAACTTAAGTATATAATTGATCCATTTCATAATGGAAATGCCTATTTTTCTAAAAAATTATTTTTCTATCGAAACCTAAATGTTTAATGAACCTTTTTCAGAAAAAAATTGAAGATTTTCACCAATGGCGAGTTAAAAAGATCAGTACAAAAAATTTCGTGCTGATTTTAAGCATTCTAATTGGTATTGCATCAGGTTTTGTTGCTGTTATAATTAAGAATGCTATAAAAATGATGCATAAGTTGCTGAAGGTTTTTTTCTTCGATGACATGAATCGTTACCTTTTCTTTTTATATCCAATCATTGGGCTTACCCTAACGGTGATATTTATCAAATATATTTTGCGAAAACCGGTTCGGCATGGAATCCCAAATGTGCTGTATGGCATTTCGAAGAGAAAGGGATTCATAAGCAAACACAATACATTTTCGTCTGTAATTACTTCTGCATTTACGGTTGGATTTGGTGGTTCTGTGGGACTTGAGGGACCAACAGTATCAACCGGTGCAGCTATTGGATCGCAATTGAGTAAGTTTTTCCGTCTGGAATACAAATACGTTATTTTAATGCTGGGCTGTGCTTCTGCCGCATCGATGGCGGCAATTTTTAAGGCTCCCATTGCAGGTATCGTTTTCGCTGTTGAAGTTATCATGATCGACCTGACGACCTTCTCACTGATTCCATTGTTGCTGGCATCAGCATCGGCAGTACTTACATCTTACCTTTTTTTGGGCATGGATGTTTTATATCCTTTTGAGGTTAAATCTGCCTTTGTATTGTCTGAATTTCCAAAATATATTCTTCTGGGGATTTTAACCGGACTGGTCTCAGCTTATTTTATAAAAATGTATGTCAGGATTGCAAAACTTTTTTCAGCGGTAAAACTTAAAAGATATCGCCTGATACTTGGGGGCACATTACTCGGGATGCTGATTTTTCTTTTTCCTTCTCTTTACGGGGAAGGATATGAAGCAATTAACAGTGGTCTTACCGGGGATTTAGGCTACCTTTTCAACAATAGCTTTTTCTCCTCCTTCAACAACAATATGCCGGTTATATTACTTCTGCTGGCTCTTATTATCCTGACGAAAGTGGTTGCTACTTCGCTGACCTTTGGAGCTGGTGGGGTTGGAGGTATTTTTGCACCTGCCCTTTTTACTGGTGTAAACACGGGCCTTTTCCTTGCCTACATATTAAAAAATGTTATGGGCTTCAATATCAATGTTGATAATTTTGCACTTCTTGGTATGGGGGGATTGTTGACTGGAGTACTGCATGCCCCACTTACCGGAATATTCTTAATCGCCGACATTTCAGGAGGATACAAACTTTTTGTCCCGTTAATGATTACCGCGACATTTTCATACCTTACCGTAAAGATCTTTACCAAAAACTCTGTTTATACGGAACAGCTTTCCCAGCATAAGCAATTGGTCACCCATCACCGGGACAAGCATGTTTTGTCTATTATGCATGTGCCCGATTTAATTGAAACCGACTTTATATTGCTTAAACCCGACGATAAGTTGCGCCAACTGGTAGATGCCATCTCAGTGTCGCACCGAAACCTTTTTCCTGTTGTGGATGACAAGGGCATACTGGTAGGAATGGTAAAAATGGACGATGTAAGACACCTGATTTTCAAACAAGATGTGTACGATAAAATAAGCTTAAAAGAACTCATGTATCTGCCTGAGCATTGGATTTCACCACACGATTCGATGGATGAAGTCGTAGATAAATTTGTATCAAGCGAAAGGTATAATCTTGCTGTAATCGACGAAGGAAAATATCGCGGTTTCATTTCCCGTGCCAAGGTTTTCTCTGAATATCGTGAATATGTAAAAATGTTTTCACATGATTAATGTAGT
>JAENXB010000363.1 GCA_016649785.1 Flavobacteriaceae bacterium | reverse complement strand
GGCACAACCGATACGTAATCATCTTTGCATCCGTTGATTCCAGTGAGGATGAGGAAACAAAGCAAAACTGTTTGAACTATTTTTCGGGAAAACTGAACCATTATATCTATCTTTAATCCTTAATAGAACAAAGTAAAGAACAAATTATTTTATTCAGCCTATAAAACTTTCAAAAATGGATGATTATATTTTTTTGATCATAGCGGTTGTTATTTCAATTTTTGCTGCAATTAACAAGAAAATGAAAAAGACGAGCGAGGATAATCCTGCCGTTGAGAAAGCAGAAAGACCAAGGAATTTTTTCATGGATCAACTGCTGGGAGAAGATTTTCTGGGAGAAGATGAGGAGGAAGTTGATTCTCCGGCAAGACTTCAGGCGATAACCGAAAACGTCAATGAACTCAGGACTCCAGAGATTAAGCCATCCGGCAAATATCAAATGGGTTTTAAAAGTACATTACCCGAAATTCCAAAAAGAAGCTTTCAGTCAAAATTAATGAACCAGATGACCGATGAATTGGAAGCAGAATCAGATACCGACGATTCCCCGGGTTATCTGGCTGATTTTTCGTTGCGAAAAGCATTTGTATATTCTGAAATTCTGAACCGAAAGTATACTTCAGAGCCAGAATATTAAAGGCTTCTTCCAAATCACAAATCCGGATGAAACTTTTTATGCTACAGACGATTAATTGTTTTATAAAACATACTGATTCGTAAAGATTCAAAAATTTTATCTATGTTTGTAATACAAAAGAGTTCCGCAATGGCCGGAATTCTTTTTTGTTTTAATATAGTTTATATAAAAAAAATACCATGGTAAAAGTGACATATATTACAGAAGAAGGCCTTCGTAAGATGAAAGACGAGTTGGATAGATTAACCAGGATAGAACGTCCTGCAATTTCAAAAGCAATTGGTGAAGCCATCGAAAAGGGTGATATTTCGGAGAATGCTGAATATGATGCAGCAAAAGATCAACAAGGCATGCTCGAAGCAAAAATTTCCTTACTGAGTGCAAAAATTGCTTCAGCCAGGATTATTGATGAATCAAAAATTGATACGTCCTGTGTTCAAATGATGAATAAGGTTACTATTCGCAATCAAATAAACAATTTAACCATGCAATACATAATTGTTTCAGAGCCTGAAGCTGATCTGAAAGTGGGCAAAATTTCCGTCCAAACTCCTATAGCCAAAGGATTAATGGGCAAAAAGCTTGGCGATGTGGTTGAAATTCAGGTACCATCGGGTACTATACCCTTTGAAATTATTGATATTGCAATGTAACAACGATCTAAAATGGCCAGCATTTTTACCAAAATAGTAAGCGGAGAAATACCTGCATGGAAAGTAGCCGAAGATGAAAATTTTCTGGCCTTTCTGGATATTTTCCCGGTAACCAAAGGTCACACTCTGGTTATTCCGAAAAAGGAAGTTGATTATCTGTTCGATCTGGACGATGAAAGTTATACCGGATTACAGCTGTTTGCCAAAAAAGTAGCCATTGGCATCCAAAAGGCTATTCCCTGCCAAAAAGTAGGTGTAATGGTTTTAGGACTTGAAGTGCCCCATGCACATATTCATTTGGTACCGATGCAGACGGAGGCTGATTTACTGCACTTTTCGAAAAAATTGTCGTTCAGCAAGGAAGAGATGGCTGAAATTGCTGCTGCCATTGCAAAAGAAT
>JAENXB010000278.1 GCA_016649785.1 Flavobacteriaceae bacterium | reverse complement strand
TAAACAAACCCCACAGTTTTTAAAAGCTGTGGGGTTTGTTGTTAAAATTCCAATTCTCAATATCCAAATTCCAAAAAAAAAATGGGTAATTGGTATTTTTAATTTTGAATTTTGAATTTTGAATTTGGTGCTTTGAATTTGGAATTTATTTCTCGTCATAGATGTTTTCATAGGAATTGCCTTCGGTAACGAAAAATTCTCCTGTTACATATCTGAAGTGTTCATTGAGATTGGTAATTTTCTTAAGATCTTCTTCATCTAAATTGATAGCGATGCTTTTTAAATTCTCAATGATCCTACTTTCATTGACCGATTTTGGGATGACTGCAGTACCGCGCAACACACTCCATTTGATAAGAACCTGTCCCGGGGTCGCACTGTGTTTTTTTGCAATTTCCTTTATTACTTTGTTTTCAAGTAAAGAAGGCTCATCTGGAGCTTTCATAGCATCTGTCCGGTCACCGCTTCCCAATGGGGAATAGGCAGTTAAATGAATACTGTGTTTTTTACAAAATTCCAAAAGCTCATTTTGCTGTAAATAAGGATGTAATTCCACCTGGTTCATCTCAGGAATAATTTCAGTTTCCTGAATAAGCTTTTTTAGGTTTGGAATACTGAAATTTGAAACCCCAACATGTTTTGTCAACCCTAATTTTTTTGCCTCTAACATGCTGTTCCAGGTTTCAATAATAGGAGCTTCTTCCAAAGAAAGAAATTGCTCGTCCTTTTCGGGAAATCCAATTCCTGGTTTAAATGCTACCGGCCAATGTATCAGGTATAGATCCAGGTAATCCAGCTGCAGATCCTTCAGTGTAATTTTAAGAGCAGGGATCACGTCTTCTTTTTTATGCGCATCGTTCCATAGTTTGGAAGTGATCCAAAGATCTTCGCGTTTAACTTTTCCTTCCTTAAATATTTCAGAAAGTGCCTCTCCAATTTCGGCTTCATTTCCATAAATCGCAGCGCAATCTATATGTCTGTAACCGTTATTTATGGCGATTTTCACCGCTTTTCCTACTTCACCTTTATCCGATTTCCAGGTTCCAAGGCCAATAGCTGGCATCTCATCCCCGTTTTTAAATTTTAAAACTTTCATTTTTTTTTAATTTTCCCTAAAGCTATCAAGAGCGAACCTCATTAAAAAATAATGACATCACTTTAGGAAAATATTAATAAATTCTGCGGGGATGAAATTCTGTAATTACTTTCTGAAGATGGCTTTTATCCACGTGCATATAAATTTCAGTAGTAGTGATGCTCTCGTGTCCCAACATTTGCTGGATCGCTCTTAAATCGGCTCCATTTTCCAAAAGATGCGTGGCGAAGGAATGGCGAAAGGTATGCGGACTTATGTTCTTCTGAAGATCTGCCATTACGGCAAGATTTTTTACAATGGTGAAGATCATTGCCCGGGTAAGAATATTTCCGCGACGATTTAAAAACAGCACATCTGAAGCTTTTTTCTTTAAAGGAACCAGTGTTCTGGAATTCCTTATATATTCTGAAATATATTCTTGTGTGACTTCACCTATAGGCACAAAACGTTGCTTATTGCCTTTACCCGTTACTTTTATAAAACCTTCTTTAAAAAACAGATCGGATAATTTTAAGTCGATCAATTCTGAAACCCGTAACCCGCATCCATAAAGGGTTTCAATTATTGCCTGGTTGCGTTCGCCTTCTTTGGTGCCCAAATCTACAGAGTTGATCAAATTATCAATTTCATCAACAGAGAGAGTGTCAGGGAGTTTGCGGCCAATTTTTGGGGATTCTATCAATTCCATTGGATTATTTTCACGGTAACCTTCAAAAATTAAATAAATAAAGAAACTTTTTAAACCGGAAATTATTCGTGATTGCGATCGTGCATTTACCACTTTTGCGACCTCATATATAAATTGCTGAATAATTTCTTCTGAAATTTTTATAGGGGAAGCAATTATGGAATTGGCCTCTAAGTAGTTGATAAGTTTTTTAATATCCAAAGAATAATTAAAGACGGAATTCTCTGCCAGGCCGCGCTCTAAAAGCAGATAATTCTTAAAGTCACTAAGAGCTTGATGCCAGGTCATTAAGGGTGTTGTTAACAAAATTCAAAATTGTATTGGCAATACTTTATGCATTGGTAAGGAATTTATTAACAAATGTAAGCCTAATTTTGGTCTTGAATTTAAAAACAAAAGATATGAAAAAATCAGTTTTATTAATAGCAATTGCTTTATTTGGAATTACCGCGGTAAGCGCATAGGAATATGTAATGTTTGGTGTTAAAGGGGGCGCTAACTTTTCCACTTTTTCCGGGGACGGAGTAAATGCCTTTAACGATCCAAATGGAAGAACTTCATTTAATTTGGGCCTTCTAGCTGAGATTCCTTTAACCGACAAATTTTCTGTTCAGCCAGAGGTACTTTATTCAGGACAAGGATATGATATTGCAGATAGGAATAATGCCAATGATATTGAATACCAATTGGATTATATCAACATTCCTGTACTAGCTAAGTTTTATGTAATAGACGGATTGGCGTTGGAAGCAGGTCCACAAGTGGGATTTTTGGTTAACAGTGAAATAGATTATAACCCTTCCAATACAAATAGCGGGGATGTTTCATTAAGCGAAGATCAATTCAACAAGGTTGACTTTAGTGCGGCATTGGGAGCTTCCTATAAATTCAGAGGAGGATTTTTTGTAAACGGGCGTTACAATATTGGTTTGACCGATATTTATGATGACAGTTTTTCCAATAATGTATTTTCTGGAGCAGATGCGAAACACTCTGTGGTTCAGGCTGGAGTTGGCTTTATTTTCTAATAAAAGAATGATAAATTTTTAAAAGCGGGAGCCTTGGCTCCCGCTTTTTGTTGTTGTGTGCCGTGCATGACTTATAACTAGACGGTGAAAGTCCGTTATGGGGGTTTATAGCTACCTACCATTAGCTCAAGGCAAGGGTGTCCACCGTGAGGTGGAATCTGAAGGAAGCCAGCGGCAAAGTTCCGACCTGAGG
>JAENXB010000082.1 GCA_016649785.1 Flavobacteriaceae bacterium | reverse complement strand
TTGGGGAATGGGTAAGTTCCATTTTATTCGCGATAATTGCCGCCACTTTGGTACATACCTATTTAATTCAGCCCTTTACAATTCCTACATCTTCCCTTGAAAAAACATTGTTGGTAGGGGATTTTCTGTTTGTGAGCAAGTTTCATTACGGCGCGCGAACTCCGCTAACCGCTGTCGCTTTTCCTATGGTTCACGATACCATTCCGGTTTTGGGGATAAAATCGTATTTGGAAAAACCTCAAATCCCTTATTTCAGGCTTCCCGGTTTTGAATATATTGAACGCTCAGACATTGTTGTGTTCAACTGGCCTGTTGATACAATGATGAATATGTATTACACCGATAAGTATTACTACAAACCTATCGATAAAAAAACCAATTATGTAAAGCGCGCTGTTGGGATTTCCGGAGATACCCTGGAGATCATAAACGGAAAAGTCCATATCAATTCACAGCCATTGCAGTTGCCGGGTCGTTCCAAATTACAATATTCCTATACGGGCACAACCAAAGGTCAGGCCTTTGATCCCCGTTATTTATATGAACGCTACGATATTACCGATCCTTACGGGTATAATCCGAACACGAATACCTTTAGAATTAACCTGACGGAAGATGCTTATAGAAAGTTCAAAAACCATCCGAATGTTGTTTCTATAACGCGCAACATTGATTCGGCAGGAGTAAAAGAGCCCGGAATTTTTCCAAATTCGGACATGCTTTCCTGGAATAAAGACAACTACGGGCCCATTTTTATTCCAAAAAAAGGAGCCACTGTTCCACTCACCATAGAATCGCTTCCCTTTTATAAACGCATAATTGAGGTTTATGAAGGTTCCGAAATGGGAAACATAAATAAAATTAGTGTGAATGGCACCCAGGTGCTGCTAAATGACACTCCAACCAATTCTTACACCTTTAAACAGGATTATTACTGGATGATGGGTGACAACCGGCATAACAGTCTTGACAGCCGTTATTTTGGTTACGTTCCCGAAAATCACGTGGTGGGAAAACCCGTATTTGTATGGATGAGTTGGGATACCAACGGAAATGGGATCATGAATAAAATAAGATGGGAAAGACTGTTCACCACCGTTAGCGGAAACAGTGAGCCGGTCTCCTATTTGCCTTATTTCCTTATTGCAGTTGTATTGCTGATAGGATTTAATTTCTTCAAAAAAAGAAGAGATTCCTAATTTTTAATATTTCTTTTTAGATGAAGGTTGAATATTGAAAAACCAGTGAAACTGATCGCCTCCCGACTTTTCTTTAACCGCAAAGAACGAAAAGAGAAAACTGCAAAGGGCGCATAGGAAAAATGATCACTAAAAATAATAGCACAAATAAAACAATACGTTTAATTACCGAAGTGTATTGAACATGTAAACCGGGCAGTTTAAAAAAGTGGTCACTGGATTGTAAAGCTTTCCGCCCTTTGCGAATCCTTGGCGGCCTTTGCGGTTAAAGATGTCGTTTTTTCTTCAATATTCTAAATTAGAACTATTTTAATTAAAGTTTATCATGCAGGAAATTTTGTTGTCTCTTCCTTATTTCGGGCCCATTTCTCATTTCAGGGAATTGGTGAAGCCCGCTTCAATACGGTTTGAGAATGAAGACAACTATCAAAAACAAACCTACAGGAACCGGATGTATATTTATGATGCCAACGGAAAATTACTGCTGAACATTCCCATAAAACACTTGCCAAAGTTCAATCCAAAACAGCATCAGAAATATAAGGATGTGCGGATAGATCATGAATATAAATGGCAAAAACAACATTGGAAATCCTTAAAAACGGCTTATCAAACTTCTCCCTTTTTTGAGTATTATGAAGATGAACTGGCACCGCTCTACCAAAAAGAGTTTAAGTATTTGATGGATTTCAATTACTCCTGTTTTGACGTGATATGCGGGTGCCTTCAGCTGGATATAGATTTTGACAAAACTTCGGAATATACTGAGAAACCTGAAGATCTCATTGATAAGAGAGCGCTTATCAATGCGAAAACACAAATCCAAATTCCCGAATACAACCAGGTTTTTCAGGAAAAACAAGGCTTCCTGCCCAATCTTTCCATGCTGGACCTCATGTTTAACGAAGGCCCCAACTCCATCAATTATTTAAAAGAAGTACGAAGTTAGAAGTTTTGTTTCCTAATTTGGAATTTATTTTTTGGAATTCGAAATTAGGAATCTTGAATTCTGAATTTTGAATCTTGAATTTGTTTTTCTACCATTTAATTCGGGTCAAAAGGGGGAAATGATCGGAATATTCCACCGGGATAACTTCAAAAGATTCAATTTCAATAGATTTGTCTATCATGAAAAAATCTATTCTCAGGGGAAAATAACTCAGGTTGAATGATTTTCCGAATCCTGTTCCGGCTTCCAAAAACGCATCGTTAAAGCGGATTCCTTTCACAAGCTGGTAGATATAAGAAAAAGCCGTGTTGTTAAAATCTCCAATGATCAAGGTTTTATAAGGCGATCTTTCCACTTCCTTCATCAACATCTCGGCTTGATTTTGCTGAAGTTTAAATCCGTAACCAATCCTTCCGATTAGTTTTCTTGAATTGCCTTCCTGAAGATCTTTTATTTCCGGTTTGATGTTCAGGGACTGAAAGTGAACGTTAAAGATCCGAAGTGTATCCTTATCCTTAACTATATCGACAAAAATCGCATTGTTATTACCGTCTTCGGGAAAACCTACCGAATGTTTCTTAATAATGGGGTATTTTGAAAAAATAGCAGAACCAAATTCGGAGTTCTTATCCTTTGAAAATACGAAATTATAAGGAAAATCCCGAAACATTTTGCCATCCCCAATATAATGCTCCTGGGTAAGAAGAATGTCAGGATTTTTTTCCGTTACGAAATCCGTCATCTTTTCAGGGATCTTTTTATCCTTTGACCAATTATAAGAATTGAACATTCGCACATTATAGCTCATCACCGAAAGACTTTCTGCACTGATTTCTTCGGTATTCCCCGAAAATTGAAATAAGGAAAAAACGTGATTATACCCAATGAGCAGGACAATTAAAGAAAGCAGTAATTGTCTTTTAAACCTGATGGCCCAAAACACTAAAAAGAGCAGGTTCGATATGATAAGCAAGGGTACGCCTAAACTTAAAACCGACAGTAAAGGGAAGGTTTTTGGAGGAACGTAAGGCAATAAATAAGAGATCAGTAAGCCAAAAGCCAACAGAGAATTGAGGACAAAAATTATTTTATCCAATAAGCCAAGGTTCTTCATTTAATTCTCTTTTCCGGCATTAAACAAAAAATCCTTTTCCTGCTTTGTCAGACTTTCATAACCACTTTTGCTTATTTTATCCAGAATACCATCTATTTTTTGTTGTTTCTCATTTTTGCTGACCCTGGTGGAAACCGGTTTTTTGGGAGTAGTTTCTGTTTTTTTATAAACCGTGTGCATGGTGGGTCTGGATTTTTTAGCTGAGACGAACAAGGAAAGGAACCAGGTAATCACCTTCTCAAATCCGCTGCCAATATCGTTTCCTTTTGCCAACTGACTTGCGTAAACATATCCAAAGAAGGCTCCGCCAAGATGCGCCAAATGGCCTCCCGCATTTCCAAAAGGAATCTGGATCACATCTATTACCACCAAAAACGCGGCGATATACCAGAATTTAATGGGGCCCAAAACCAACAATCGTATCCTCATATTGGGAATATGTGTTGCAATGCCCACTAAAACGGCCATTACCCCTGCAGAAGCCCCCAGGAGGTAGGATTTTCCCGTGGCCTGAAAGGCCGGAAATAAATTATAGCTCAACATATAGACCAAAGCTCCTATAATGACGCCCAGAAAGTAAAAATTGAGTAGCTTTTTAGGTGAAAAGTACGTGAGAAAATAAGCCCCGGCATAGTATAAGATCAACATATTCGATAAAATATGCCATATTCCCGAATGCATAAAGGAATAGGTGATGATCGTCCAGGGTTTAAAGAGATATTCTCCAGGTTCACTTGGAAACACCAACCACTCTGTAAGAAAATCGGATGGAAGCTGAAATAAAAAGGAAATGGTTTGAAAAAGGAAAAACAGGATAAATACAAGAACGTTCAGCGCGATAAGTTTTTCCAGCACCGACGCCGTTTGGAACTTATATCTTATTTTATCTGCTGCTCCCATTAATCCCATCTGTTTTGATTAAACTGATTTTTCTTCCAGTACCACATCATTATAAATCCGAATAGAGCGCCTCCTACGTGCGCAAAATGAGCAATTCCTCCCCCAAATATAGAATATCCCGTTATTCCTGAAAACAAATCTAATCCAATTAACACAGGGATAAAAACTTTGGCTTTAATAGGTATGGGTACAAAAATTAAAAACAGTTCCACACTTGGAAACAACATTCCAAAAGCCACCAGGATCCCGTAAATCGCCCCGGAAGCACCTACTGCAGGAGTATTAAAGGATATGAACATGCTCTCCAAAGTCTCTTTTGATACGGAGTTCAAAATTTCTGTAGAATATTGTCCGGTCTCAAGTAAACGCTGAATTGCATCGGGGTTCATTCCCGCCTGCACCAATGCGTTATATCCCGATTCCACGTGATAATAATTTACAAGGCTATGCAGGATTGCCGCACCTATACCACAGGAGAAATAGAAAAACAAAAACTTGCTTTTTCCCAACATCTGTTCTATTGGACTTCCAAAAGCCCAAAGCGCGTACATATTGAATAAAATATGCATAAATCCGCCGTGCATGAACATATGTGTAACAATTTGCCAAACTCCAAAATTCTCATTTTGGAAAAACCACAATGAAAATAATTTATAGGTATAATCCCCTATAAACATTGTCCCGGCAAAAAACAAAACGTTAATTATAATAAGAACCTTTACGGTATCTGTGATCCTTCCCATTTACATAAATTTTTTTTCCAATTCTTCAACTTGCAAGGTAATAAAAACAGGCTTGTTAAACGGGGTTAATGAAGGCTCTTTACAAGCGAATAATCCATTTACAATATGTTGTTGTTCCGTTGAATTTAGCAAATTTCCCGATTTTACCGCCATACTTTTTGCCAAAGATTTCGCCAGCAAGTCGGTTTGTGAAAAATTGTTCTCAGGCACCTCATTCTCAAAATCGGCCAGCAATCGTTCTAGCAGTATTTCTACTTCACTTTCTGAAACTGTTGTAGGAACTCCAATGATTTCCACGGAATCTGATTTTATATCAGAAAAAACAAACCCGGTTTGTTCAAGAGAGTCTTTAATCCCCTGCAATAATTTTATTTCCTGCTGATTAAACTGAAGTATTAAAGGAAACAATAACTGTTGGCTCACGGCTGGAGATAAGGTAATGCTTTTTAAAAGCTCCTCATAAAGTATGCGTGTATGCGCGCGATGCTGATCTATTACCAACATCCCATTCTTCAAAGTGCTGATGATATATTTTTTATTGAGCTGAAAGGTGGAATTTTGAGTTTCCACAGTTTTGGTGGCGCCAAACAGATTTCCCGTTACTTCCTCACTTTCAAATTCAATTTGCTTGAGGTCTATAAAATTTGAATCGCTTTTTAAACCTGTATATAGACCTTCCCAATCACCTGAATCTTTTTTAAAGGCACTTCTAAATCCGCTGCCACTCCCCGATTCGTTCTTAAATGGGTTAAAATTCCGGTCAACTTCAATTTGCGGAGATGCAGCAGGCTTGTTTTCAAAATTGTATGGAGTATCCAGACTGGGATCCCTTTCAAAATCCAGCACAGGTGCCACATTAAATTGACCCAAGCTGTGTTTTATGGAACTGCGCAAAATTGCATACAGCGCGTGTTCATCGTCAAACTGAATTTCAGTTTTTGTAGGATGTATATTGATATCGATACTTTTGGGATCTACTGTCAGGTATAAAAAATAACTCGGAAATGCTTTATCTTTCAATAATCCTTCAAAAGCGGCTGTTACCGCGTGGTTTAGGTACGGACTTTTTATAAACCGGTCGTTTACAAAGAAAAATTGCTCGCCCCGGGTGCGTTTGGCAAATTCAGGTTTTCCCACAAATCCGGAAATTGTGACAATTTCGGTCTCTTCATTTACGGGCACCAGTTTTTCACTTGTTTTACCTCCTAAAATATTGGTGATCCGTTGCCTGTAATTGGTGTTGGAAAGCTGAAATAATTCGCTTGAATTGTGAGACAGTGAAAATGCTATGTTGGGATGAGCAAGCGCAACGCGCTGAAATTCATCTATAATATGACGGATCTCAACGGTATCCGATTTTAAAAAATTACGCCTTGCGGGAATATTGTAAAACAGGTTTTTAACGCTGATGGTGGTGCCCCGGGAAGTTACACAGGGTTCCTGGGAGATGATCTGGCTGCCTTCTATCTTTATGCAGGTGCCAACTTCATCTTCTTCCCTTTTTGTTTTAAGTTCTACGTGTGCAATCGCGGCAATGGATGCTAATGCTTCTCCACGAAAACCTTTGGTATGCAAATGGAACAGATCTTCTGCCGATTTAATTTTGGAGGTTGCATGCCGTTCAAAACTCAGGCGGGCATCGGTAAGACTCATCCCCGCACCGTCGTCCACAACTTTTACCAAAATTTTTCCGGACTCCTTTACATATACCTGGATATTTTTTGCACCGGCATCTATCGCGTTTTCAAGAAGTTCCTTAATAACCGATGCGGGACGTTGGACCACTTCCCCTGCAGCAATTTGATTTGCTACATGATCCGGCAATAAATGTATAACATCACTCATCTACGGCCGATTCGAAAAAATGGATAAATCGAAATCTATGATCCACAAAAAGAGAAGCACCAATAGTATAATAATAATAATTACCCGTTTGTTGATTTCCCTATTGCCTTTGGTCCTGCTCGATTTTCGTGCTTCGGCCCACTGGGCCCCATAATCGTTGGCGTTGGTAATGTTTTTATATTTGTTGAATTTTGAATCGAAGGAATAAATATTACCCTCATCCTTCCCCTTATAATAACGTGGCGTGTAATTATAGCGGGCATTCTTCCTGGGTTTTAATAAATTTATTTTCAAAACTTTTGCTTTTTTGAATATTCAAATTTACTTAAAAAGCCTCAAAAAAGAAAGCTGTTTTAAGCTAAATAAAAGGAACAAGAATAATGCCGAAGGAAAGTTTGTTTATTTTTAGAACCGGGCGTCCTTTCGAAGTTGCGCCATTTTAATTGCGGAAATGCCGGACTCGGTGCCTTTGTTGCCGTGCTTTCCACCAGAGCGGTCTATTGCCTGCTGCATATTTTGATCTGTAAGCACGCAAAAAATAACAGGAATATCGTGTTGTACGTTTAAATCCTTGATGCCGTGAGCAACGCCCTGGCACACATATTCAAAATGTTTGGTCTCCCCTTCTATGACACTGCCAATGGCGATAATGGCATCCAGCATATCAAAGCTTTCCTGCATTTTTTTACAGGCGTATATAAGTTCAAAACTCCCGGGAACATTCCAGCGCACGATTTTCTCTTCAAGAACACCATTTGCTTTCAATGCTTCAATAGCACCGCGGTACAAACCTTCGGTTATTTCTTCATTCCATTCAGCCACAACAAGTCCAAAACGAAATTCCTTCGCATTTGGAACCCTGTTTTTATCATAATCAGAAAGATCTTTACCGGTTGTGGCCATAGTTTTTTATTTCATTGCCTGGGCACGTCCCAAATAAACAGGGACTTGATTGGCCTCAGGACTGGTTGAGAATTCGTCTTTTATTCTGTTTAAATATTTTGAAGCCTGTTCACCCTTTCCTAACTGTATGGCAGTAATGGTGGCTTTAAGAAGAAACTTTGGTGCTGTGAATTCATTTGACCTCATTGAAGCAGCTTTGTCATAATATTTCAAAGCTTCTTCCGGCTGGTCCAATTGTAAAAAAGCATCTCCAATTCCTCCTACGGCAAGAGCTGCCAATATTTCATCGTCGCTTTTAAAATCTTCCAGTTGATCTATAGCTTCCTGGTAACTATTTGTATTTAGATAAGCAAATCCCGCATAGTAATGTGCTAAATTGGCAGCCTTGGTACTACCATAATTGTCAATAATATCAAGAAAACCATATTTTCCTTCTCCGCCAGTAATAGACATATTATATAAGGAATCGGCTTGTGTACCGGTACCGGCCAACGCAGTGTCAAAATATTGCTGTGCCTGGAACATTTCATTGGCAGCCTCGGCTTCCTTAGGCTCTTGTATAAATTTTTGGAAACCTAAGTATCCTAAAACAATAACCGCAGCCAAACCAACTATGATGTAGATATATTTTTGGTTATTTGCAACCCAGGCTTCAGTTCTTCCGGCACCCTCATCCAGGGTGTTAAAAACTTCAGCTGTAGTGGATTCCTCTTCAACCTTTGTTCTTTTTTCTTCTTTACTTGATGGTTTTTTGCCTTTTTTATTGTAAGTCGCCATAAAATCGATTTAATGAATGGCAAAAATAAAATTTTTATTCTTATTTAGGTGGGAAAATATTTCTTATTTTTTAATAATTTCCGCAGCATTCACTTACCTTTACACTAATTCATACAATTATTACTAAGCTGAATAACAGCCATTTATGTTTTTAAAATCCCTCTCTTTAGTCAATTACAAAAATTTTGATTCCGTGTTATTTGATTTCGATGCCAAAATAAATTGTTTGGTGGGACATAACGGGGTAGGAAAAACGAATGTTTTAGACAGTATTTACCACCTTTCTTTTGGAAAGAGCTATTTCAACCCAATTACCAGCCAAAACATCAACCACAATGCCGATTTTTTTGTGATTGAAGGGGTTCTCGATAAAAATGACCGGGAAGAACAAATCCTGGTAAGCGCCAGGCGGGGCCAGAAAAAGGTGATCAAGCGCAACAACAAAGCCTATGAGAAATTCAGCGAACATATAGGTTTTATTCCCGCGGTAATTATTTCCCCGGGCGATCGGGATTTGATCCTCGAAGGAAGCGACACCCGGCGCAAATTTATAGACGGAGTGATCTCCCAAAGTGATCGGGAGTATTTGAATTCCTTAATTCAGTACAACAAGATCCTGGCACAAAGAAACGCGCTTTTGAAATTTTTTGCCGCCAATTCAAAATTTGACCGGGATACACTTGAAATTTACAACTCACAGATGTCCTCTTTGGGGAATATCCTGTTTGAAAAAAGGACGGCTTTTTTAAATGAATTCATTCCCATTTTTAACAAACGCTACGCAGAGATCGCCAATAATAAAGAACAGGTTTCCCTTGAATATAAAAGCCGGTTATTTGAAAAATCCATATTAGAGCTGCTGGAAGAAAACCTTCAGAAGGATATGATCTTACAATATACCGGGGTGGGTGTGCATAAAGACGATCTCAGTTTTGAAATTGAAGGGCATCCAATTAAAAAATTCGGTTCCCAGGGACAACAAAAATCATTTTTGATCGCACTTAAACTGGCACAATTCGATTTTATTAAGAGTATAAGTAAGGGAAATCCCATATTGCTGCTGGACGATATTTTTGACAAACTGGACGAACAGCGGGTTGCGCATATCGTAGCCCTTGTCTCCGAAAACGGATTGGGACAAATTTTTGTAAGCGACACCCACGCCGAGAGGACTGAGAAAGTGGTAAAAGAAAGCAACCAATCTTATAAAATATTTAAATTATGAACAAGTATATAGGAGTCCTGATATTAGCGTTTTTAATAACAGGCTGCAACAATCAGTATCCCGCCGAGCAATTGGATCACCTTAACGGATACTGGGAAATTGAACACGTGGAATTTTCAAAAGATTCTATTCGGGAATTCAAAATAAATGAAAATGTCGATTTTATTGAAATTAAAGACGGAACCGGATTCAGAAAAAAGGTGAGGCCGGAATTTGACGGAACTTATACGGTTACAAATGATGAAGAAAAAGTAGTTGCCAAAATTGAAGAAGGAAAATTGAATTTATATTACACCACCCCGTTCGATTCCTGGAAGGAAACGGTGATCAAGGCTGAAGAAGACAAATTGAGCCTCAAAAACGACAGAGGAATAATATATCATTACAAACGGTTTACCCCACTTTTAAGCGATTATGAAGAAAAGAAATAACGCAAACATGAAGCTAAGTGAGGCATTGCAAAATTTTGTCTCCACCAATAAATTGCAAACCGGACTGGACAAGGTAAATGCAAGAGATGTTTGGAACCAGGAAATGGGCCCTGCAATAGAAAAATATACCACCGCCATTAAACTGGACGGCAGCACTCTTTATGTACAATTGAGTTCTTCGGTATTAAGGGAAGAATTGAGTTACGGAAAGGAAAAAATAATAAACAGGCTTAATGAAGCACTGGGAAAAGTATTGATAACAAAATTGGTATTGAGGTAATCTAGGAGTCCTCTTTTAAATCCAACTCTCTTCTCAAAGCCTTATACCAAATTCCAAGCACCAAATTCCAAAAAAAATAACGAGACAAGCCTCGGAGAATTAAAACCAAAATTGATTAAATTTTTTTTTCGGATTTTTTCCCAATTCCCTACAGGTTTCCAGATAAGCACCACTGCATTAAAAAATGCCGACTTAATTTCTTCAACATTGGCACCTTCAAAAGTTACCAGATCATCAATTCCCATAATTTTACCATAAAGAACTGAATCCTGATCGCTATATCCTATGATCCCCCGGTATCCTTTATATTCGATATAATTATTCATTTTCCCTTAATTTTAATTTTTCAATAATTTGCTTGAACACATAATTTTTTACAATTGATCCTGGATGAGGCTCATGAAGAATGATAACCCCCTTATTTTTATTTACAAATTTTCTCCTGGAACCACCCGTCTTTCCTTTAGATTTAAATTCTGAATGACAAAAATGCTTCAATACTTTAATTAATTCAATCCAGGTTAAATCACTTGGCTGATTAAGTAGTTTAAGTA
>JAENXB010000395.1 GCA_016649785.1 Flavobacteriaceae bacterium | reverse complement strand
TTCAAAGCTGAGGTTTATATCCTGAAAAAAGAAGAAGGTGGACGTCATACTCCATTCCATAATAAATATCGTCCTCAGTTCTATATCCGTACTCTGGATGTAACAGGTGAAATTATGTTGTCTGAAGGACGTGAAATGGTTATGCCAGGTGATAATGTCTCAATTGAAGTTAATCTGATTTATCCTGTAGCTATTAGCGTAGGTCTTCGCTTTGCAATCCGTGAAGGTGGCCGTACAGTAGGTGCTGGTCAGGTTACTGAAATTGTGAAATAATTTTCTGCTAAAATATTCTGATAGAAAGTCCCGGACATCAAGGTCGGGACTTTCTACGGATGAAACTCGGGCGGGAGTTTTGTTTTTTATATTGAAAAAAAAGTAAGTTCGAATCTTACCATCCGTACTAAAATCTATTAAAATACAAAATGAAACTTATTACATATTTCGAAGAAGCTTATAATGAGCTTGTTCATAAAGTTTCCTGGCCTACACGGAAAGAATTACAAAATAGTGCTTTCATCGTAATGGTTGCTTCCTTTATTATAGCACTTATAGTCTTCGTAATGGATTTCTCTTTTGAAAACATTATGGGCTTTGTGTACAGATTATTTTATTAATACTTTTTGGAGCACAACATGAGCGAAAACGTAAAAAAATGGTATGTTCTTCGGGCAATTGGAGGAAAAGAAAAGAAAGTCAAAGAATATATTGAAAACGAGATTGCCAATGCTGGTCTCCAGGATTTTGTTTCACAGGTTTTAATTCCCACTGAGAAGGTTTATCAGATTCGCAACGGAAAAAAAATCAGTAAAGAACGAAATTTCTTTCCTGGTTATGTTTTAATTGAAGCATGTCTGGTTGGAGAAATTCCCCACATTTTAAAAAGTATTCCCAATATCATTGGCTTCCTTGGAGATACTAAAGGTGGAGAACCTGTTCCAATGCGTCAGTCAGAAGTTTACCGGATCCTTGGTCGGGTGGATGAAATGGCTGAATTAGGCGAGGAAATGAACGTTCCCTTTGTGGTTGGAGAAACTGTGAAAGTTATTGACGGGCCATTTAACGGCTTCAACGGAATCATTGAAAAAATCAATGAGGAAAAGAAGAAGCTTGAAGTTATGGTCAAAATTTTTGGACGGAAAACTCCTTTGGAGCTTAGCTTTATGCAAGTAGAAAAGGAGTAATAAATCTTTTATCGATTTTATTATGGCTAAAGAAATTGCTGGATTAATTAAATTACAAGTAAAGGGGGGTGCTGCTAACCCTTCACCTCCGATAGGCCCAGCATTAGGTTCTAAAGGGGTAAATATCATGCAG
>JAENXB010000245.1 GCA_016649785.1 Flavobacteriaceae bacterium | reverse complement strand
TCTGGGTGCTGATCTTTTTAAGGGCGTTGGCCAGAGTGCTTTTAACCCCTGCTGTTTGCCTCTCAGAATCCTTTCCGCTGATAAAAGCATCGGCCATTGCCCTAGAGGTGGTGTTGGATTTCAGAAAAGTGATCGGGCTGTCGGTATCCAGATATTGATACACCGCGATTAGGTGCGGCAGGGTGCAATACTGGGGATAGGAAGTTTTCAATTTCCAGATAAGCCCACCGATAAGACCTTCGGCAGCATCATTAAAAAAGCGTGAGGAGCCTGTTGTACCGGATTCCTTCTGTTCCAACAGGTTTTCAATGAGCACCCTGGAAACCTCGTTCACGCTTTCTTCATTTTCGAGATACCTGGGCGCGATTGGATTTACCCGATGAATTATTTTGTCAAATGAAATGATGTAGAATTTAATGTCACTTTCCTTGAACAGGGGGTAAGCCATTTCGGTGATCTCAAAATCCTTGTAATCGTGGATCACCCCGCAGAAAGAATATTTTCTGAAGTGTTCTAAAAAACCGTAGACCACGCTTTCGGTCTTTCCACTCCCGGCTGCTCCTATAACAGAGGCACCTCGTTTGATGTTTTTAATTTTGAACTTTCCGGTTTTAATTTTGAAATTGACTTCATATTTAGCCCCCGCCAAACTGCTTTCATCCTCCTTTTGAAAAAACACATACATCGCGGTATTGGATAATATCAAGGGACAGCCAATAAAAAGTACGGTCCTGAGGATTGCCTCAAAATCCGGATTTTGGGACATTAAGTCCACAAAAGATGATATGATCAGCAGGAAATTGATCACAAACCCATATTTTGAAATCCTGAAAATTCCATAAAAGAGCAGGCTTCCAAAAGCGATGATGAGAAGGGCGTTTACTAGCATATCCTGAAAATTAAATTCCTATTGAACTGGAACGAATGGCCAGTTCAAACCCGCTTTTTATTTTGTGAATGGCCTTTAGGGCCAGCTGCACTTTATTAGTTGGAATGCTCAAAATTGGAATTCCCGCTTCCCTGAGTAGTTTAAAAGCGATCGCTTTTTCGCTTGCCGGTAATCCCAGTAAGGAGGTAAAGTAGAGTTTCGGGTCTTTGGTAAAAATTTTCCGGGACTGATAAGTCTCCACGAAATTGCGCTTATACCCGAAACTCCGGTCGAATGTTTTCTCGGCTTTTGAATAAAAGGCATCCCGGTCAAACCCGCGCCTGACGATTTTTCCATTCATGACCACCTCCGAGGCTTTATATTTGCTCCCCGGGGAGAGGCTGAAGGAATTGGAAGCATCCTTCCTGCTCACAATAATGTGGATATGACTTTGGTTGCCTTCCTTTTTCATTCCCTGCACAATTCGCTTCCCATCCAGTTGATGGGGAGCTGAAGCTTCCAGTTTTTCTATTTGCTTTTCTATTTTTTTTGTGTCCACATTTAGTTCCCCTGTTTGGATTTTCCGAAGCTCATTCTTTAAATCGAGGATCTTCGTGGCATAAGGCTGGTTTTCTTTCACTTGGATATCTGTTCCCTTATAGGTTCTTTGATGTTCGATTTTTGCATAATATTTTAGGTCATTCACGGTGACCGGACGGCCATTGATCTCCCGGTTGAAACAAGAGACATAATCCCTCATCAGTTCCCGTGTATAATGTTTTAAATCCTCACTGGTGTTTTGCAGTCGGCCTAATTCGTATTTTGATGGACTTACCGTGATGGAATAGAATTTTGGCTCTGTTTTTTTAAGTTTGTCGGTATTTGAATCAATCTCCCGGACAACTTCGCTTGCAGGGATCTTATCACCATACTGATTAAAAAAGTGTTCCATTTCCGGTTCTTCCAAACTTTGATTTTCCTTCTCCAGGTATTCTACAAAGTCGGCTGCGCTTTGGGAATAATTCGCTGCTAATTTCTGTGGGGTTATGCTGATGTACATTCCATATATAATTTAAGTTCGATCATTATTTTAAGATTCCGGAACCCTGGATTCTTTATCTGCCCGGAAATTGTTGTTTTCCAGGATCAGGGGTTTCTTTTTTGGTTCAGCTTCCTCAAAGAGAAGGTGCAGCATCGCCACGGTCGGTTTTGTCTGGTTCTTTTCTATATCCCTTATGATCGCTATAAGCGCATTGATCCTGCTCTTTAAATTGTTTTCCAGTGATTTCATATTCGGTCCCAATGACTCTGATGGAGATATTTTGTTTTGATCAAAAAAATCCATCATTATAGTCAGGGCCTCGGAATGAGATCCGGCAATCTGTTCGGAAAATTTCCGAAACCTTTTGGCTGTTTTGATGTTTAATTTTATGCGTGAATACGAATCCATAGCCTTAATTTTTTGTTCGATGGTCCCCTTAAGCCCCGTATTTATTGGCTTTTGGGAGGGGAGGAGCCACTCTTTTAAAGAAACTTAGCTCCCGGGCAACAAACTTTTATTTTAATTAATTGATTTACATTATGTTGGAAAAAGCGGAAAGGCCCTAACATCGCGTAGCATGTTACCATTTTGCTTTCCCTTTTTCTTTTTTTTGATCACCTAAGCGACCAAAATTGGTCAGCTATTTAAATTTAATTGCAATTTTCTTATGCTAATACTATCGGGTTGGTTTTAACTGAAATAAAGGATCATTTTTATTGAATTATCATCAAAAACAGAAAAACGATAAGAATAATTAAAAACGAGATTTTAAAAAAAAACTCATTAACGATTGCAGATCATTCATTGAAATGGTTTTTAAATGATTTACTTTTTATATCCGGAGCGTTTTCCATTTTTGATTTTCAGGTTGAAAAAGGAAATAGAAGTTGAACTGAACGAAACCTTGTCGGTGTTGATTTACTTCCTATAGAGTATCCTATGTTTAAAGCAAATTTTTTATCATAATTTTTCTTTATTGTTAGAACTTTATTACGAGAGAGAAGGAGGTGATTTACTTATTATATCTTGAGCGTTTTCCTTTTTTGATTTTTTGTATCGTTCCATTTTTGAGAGTCAATTTCGGTTTTACAAGACTGTTTTTTTGATTTACTTCCCATAGCGCCGTCGCGTAACCTTTTTTTGATGCTTATCATTACAATATCCGGGCTTGGTAAAGCGTATAAAAAAGGGGAGTGCAGCGAGCCTGGCTTTATGCCGCTGTCCAAGAATGGATATTGTATTTTTGCCTTCAAAAATAGGTAAGCGTGGTGGGGCGGTAGTGAAAACAATAACTCCGCCTCGAAAAAATTCAGTATTTATAGAACGCTATAAAACGAGGAATATCCGTTTTTGGTTCCTTAATAAAAAAATCTGAATCTGAAGGAATAGGTGTTATGAAGCATATTTCATCGTATCAACATAAGGTGTTCCCCTTCCAACTACGGCAAATGCCCTGGCCAACAATTTGTTTCTTATGATGTTTAATGTGCTCATTGTGTGTTTTCCCTTTTCCAACCTCTTTTTATAATAAGCCTTCATTTCCGGATTGCACCGAATGGCACAAACGGCGCACATATGTAATAATGCCTTGCCTTCCTTATTAGCCAGATGGCTTACTTTATTCCTGCCTTTGATACTGGTTCCAGATCTATTGGGGAATGGGGCAATACCAACATAAGAAGCAAATTTCCTCCAGTTTTCAAAAGCAGTAAAACCAACGGTATAGACAATCAGGAACCGGGCTGTCACTTTTCCTATACCCGTTATTCCAGTGAGTAGTTTTTGAAGTCTTTCGAGTTCGGGATCCTGCGCTATGATTCTTTCTATTTCTTTTTCAATACCGGTTATTTGAACAGCGATTGCATCTACCACGCCCTGCTGTGCGTATGCAGTCGGTAAAGTACCCCTTGCAAAACAGCTATAATTTTATTAGCAGTTTAG
>JAENXB010000365.1 GCA_016649785.1 Flavobacteriaceae bacterium | reverse complement strand
TTATGTAGATGGCCCTTAGGAGATGTCTTGTACATTAGGGTAGATTGGAGAGATATTCAAAAGGAACCTGGAAAATTGGAATTTCCAGAACATTGGGATTTAACTTTTGAAATGGCAAAAAAATATGGAAAACGGGTCGCTTTTAGAATCCAGTTGATGAGTCCAGAAATCGAAAAACAGTCTATGCCAGATTTTTTGATTGATAAAGTTCCTTTAGTGAAATTGGGAACTACAGATGAAATAGGAATTCCCAACAAAGTACATTTTGCACCCAGATATGATCATCCAGAGTTTATGAATGCATTTAAGGAGATGGATGATCTATTGGCTGCAAAATATAATGGTCATGAACTTGTAGAATATGTAGATACTTGTATGTACGGATTTTGGGGAGAAGGCCATAGCTGGCCCTTTGAGGGAAATCCCTTTCCGGATTATTATACTGCGGAAAAGACATTTATTGAAATTTTTGAACATCAAGCTGGGAACTGGTCTAAAACACCATTGGTTACAAATACCCAGCCCGATTATAGTGAAGTGGGAAATTCCGAAGTGTTGGACAGAACGATACGCTCTTATAATTGGTTGCGTACAGATACGATATTTATAGAAACTTCGCAGATTGATGCTTTAAGTAATCGACCACCTTGGATAGGGGCTACCATAGAACAAGGGTTGAACACCAACCAAAAAGATAATAAGTTTATTTTTGAAGGGATTACTAAAAACGAAAATATAATAACTCATATAAAAGATGTAAGTCCTACCTATTTTTCACTTTGGAACTGGCATAATATATCTTTGGAAAATCTTTTGGAATATTATGAGGAGAATCCAGAACATTTAGATCAACTGGCCTCAAAAATAGGATATAGAGTACGACCTTCTTGGATATGGCATTTTGAGAATGAAGGCTACCCCGGAATAATCTTAGGTCTCGTGAATGACGGTCTTTCAGGAGTTCCGGGTGCGTTAAGGATATCAATTTCTGATTCAGAAAACACTTTCGAAAATTATGGAAGTCTGGATCCAGGTTACCCGTTGCCTGGAAAAGTAAGGCAATCTTTATTTATGCTCCCAAAAGGCACTGCTTGGGAAGGTCTAAAAATCAAAGCGGAAATAGAAGTGAAAGGGGTTAGGTATCCCGTTAAATGGGCTTGTTCGCAAAAACTCAATAATGACGGTTCATTAACATTAAAAAGAAATTTATAACTAATAAAGATGATATTATGAAATCAAAACCATGGCTTATTTATGCACTTGTTACAACAATTTTTTGGGGAGTATGGGGCGCTTTTGCAGGACTTCCAGCAGAAAATGGATTCCCGGAGACCTTAGTGTATTGCGTTTGGGCCATAACCATGATCCCACCTGCTATTTTTGTGTTGAAACGTGCTAATTGGAAATTGCAATATGATAAGAAATCAATTTTTTATGGTAGTTTAATAGGCCTTTTAGGTGCTGGTGGACAAATGATTCTTTTTCATGCGGTTACTGTGGGTCCAACCTACCTTATTTTTCCTATTATATCACTCTCTCCTATAATTACCGTTTTATTATCCTATTTCTTTTTAAAGGAACGTACAGGTATAAAAGGCACATTGGGTATTGTGTTGGCATTAATTGCCCTTCCTTTATTCAATTATT
>JAENXB010000032.1 GCA_016649785.1 Flavobacteriaceae bacterium | reverse complement strand
TACCGGGAGCAATTTTTACCAGCTTTATTTAAAAGACCGGATCGAGGCATATCCCTTATGGATTGCCGCATATTCCGGACCACACAAAATCATTGATGTTGACTGGAAGTTCCATCAGTTCAGCCATAAAATGCGGATAAAAGGAATTAATGCTTATGTTGATGGGAATTCCTTCAATGGAGAAATGGAGGATCTTGTGCAACTATGTATATCTGGTTTATAATGAAGACATTAAACCAACTAAAAAACTGCAAATTAAATGAATTTTAAAAAACATGTCCTCCCCATCATCGTGTTCTCCCAGTTTTGCTGCACCTCTCTTTGGTTTGCGGGGAATGGAGTAATGAGCGACCTGCTGCAAACCTATGGCCTCGAGCCTTATGCCCTTGGGCATCTAACCTCGGCGGTGCAGTTTGGTTTTATAACGGGTACGCTCATTTTTGCATTTTTAAGCCTGGCTGACAGGTTTCCACCCTCAAAAGTGTTTTTTATTTGCGCCCTTTTTGGGGCAGTATTTAATTTGGGGATCATCCTAAAGGGCAATGACCTCAGCAGCCTCCTCCTTTGGCGGTTTCTTACCGGCATTTCCCTGGCTGGGATCTACCCGGTTGGAATGAAAATAGCCGCCGATTATTACAGGAAAGGACTGGGAAAATCTCTCGGATTCCTCGTTGGCGCCCTTGTTGTGGGCACAGCTTTCCCGCATTTGCTAAAAACCTTTACCGGAAGCGGTGGCCTTCCCTGGAAACTGGTGATTCTTTCCACCTCGGCAATCTCTGTTTTGGGAGGTTTTTTGATCCTGTTTTTAGTTCCTCAGGGGCCTTACAGAAAAGCCGGTACAGGAATTGACTTTTTCGCTTTTTTAAATGTCTTTAAAAATAAGAAATTTCGTGAGGCAGCTTTCGGGTATTTTGGCCATATGTGGGAATTATTTTCTTTCTGGGCTTTTGTCCCTGTCATGTTGGGGAGCTACAGCCTACTCCACCCTGAAACCTATTTCAACATTCCCCTTCTCTCATTTTTGATCATCGGCCTTGGAGGATTGGCTTGTGTTGCGGGTGGATATATTTCACAAAAATGGGGAACAAAAAGGACAGCTGCTACTGCCCTGCTCCTCTCCGGATGCTGTTGTATTATTTCTCCCCTTATTTTTTTACAGGATTCCGGGGTTTTGCTCATAAGCTTTTTGATCTTTTGGGGTTTAATGGTAGTAGCCGATTCCCCACTCTTCTCTACCCTTATCGCAAATAACGCAGCTGCAGAATCCAAAGGAACTGCCCTGACAATTGTCAATTCCATTGGCTTTGCCATCACCATTCTCAGCATTCAACTCATTACTTTTCTTCTTAGCGTGATAGATCCCCTGTATGTTTTCCCTATTCTTGCAGCAGGGCCCGCATTGGGATTATGGAGCCTGTACCGGAAAAACAACAACAGGTCAACCGACAATTAGGAAAATTCAAAGTGCCTAAGGTCTGAAGGCTTTAGAGTTTAAAGAAAAACACTTTGATCAAAAAAACAGCATTTTAGGCTTTCCCTGCTTGCGCAAATAGTTGCTCAAGATCTTATTGGTGTGGTAAGTGGCTTCCTGCAACTTTAAAAAAGGTTCGTAATCTTCTACGGCAACAATTTGAACATCAACATCGACAAATCCAAATCCCTGGTATCTTCCTTCTTTTATCAGCACAAAAGCTTCTTCCTTGAAGTGACGCCCTTTTTCCCTGATCACATAGCTTTGCGTTTCCGATCCCAGCGATGCTATGGCCGCCATTACCTTTTTATTGTAATCCTGAACCAATTCAGAACCATCACAAATTCCCTCGCAGTTCCTGATCCGGTAATGGGAACACATCTCTATATTGCTTTGAAGCGTACAATACCGGGGACAAAGTTTAAAAAGCTCACAAAGTTGTTCCAGCTTTTCGGTAGCTGTAGCACGGTTATAAAAAGTGCCCACCGAATCCGAAGTCATTTTGGTTTTTCCCAAGGCAAGCTGAATGATCCCCCGTTGGTTGATGTAACTGATAATTTGATAAACCATCCCAGGCCGCTTTTGAGCCTGGTTATATTTGGGATAATGCTTTCGGATATGTTCTGCTTCCAGCAGTAATGCCATCAGCTCGTTCCCGGTTGTTTCGTGATCTATATAGTAGGTTTCCTGACCAAGCTGGTATTCCTTCGTCATTTTATCATAAAAATGAGAAAGTACGCGCTTCCTGATATTTATGGCTTTCCCGGCATAAATCACCTTATGTTGTTTGTCCTTAAATAAATAAATCCCCGGGGCTTCGGGCAGCTCCCGGATCTGTTCCGAAGAAATATGAGGCGGCAAGGTAGCCTCTTTGGAATGCGCGTGTAGAAAAGACCGAATAACTTCCCAACCTGAATCCAGGGAGAGCAATCGCTGGAACAGGATCACGGTGGCATCTGTATCTCCCTCTGCCCGGTGACGGTCTATGATGGGGATATTTATGGAATCACACAAACGGCCAAGGCTATAGGAAAACAATCCCGGGATCAATTTTCGGGAGAGCCGCACGGTGCATAGTTTTTTTCGGTGGAATTCAAATCCGAGCTCCTTGAATTCATTGTGAAGCACATTGTAATCGAAATTCACATTATGGGCGACAAAGATCGCACCCCGGGTAAGCTCTTCAATTTCTTTTGCTACCTCGTGAAATTTTGGCGCATCGGCCACCAGATTATTATCGATCCCGGTGAGAGCAGTGATATAAACGGGAATATGTATTTCAGGATCGATCAACGTGGAGTACTTATCTATAATTACTGATCCTCTTAACAAGACGACACATATTTCCGTAAGCCGATTTCCGGTCATTCCCCCACCAGTGGTTTCCACATCAACAACCGCAAATAACTGATCTTCCATCTTGGTTTTTCTCAATTCTCAAAGGTAGCAATATTATTCAAAATTTGGATTGTTTCCTAATAAAAGGAATAAATCCTATTAGATGTGAGATGTGAGATGTGAGATATTTGAAAATTGGGATTTGGCCCCGATCCCGAAGCATCGGGATCGGGGTAGGATTTGGAATTATTTATGGAACAGATTATGATGGAAAGCTCGTTAGTAAATAAATCACTTTTCCTTCGACCAACAGAAATACCATCCATTTAAAACCAAGATTAAATTTTACGTATGAATTATAAAAATATCCCATTTTCCATTTTAGAATTAGCGAGTGTTTCCAGTGATTCCAACCCTGAAGAAACTTTTAAAAAGAGCCTTGACCTCGCCCAAAAAGCAGAAGGTTTCGGTTATAAACGTTTTTGGCTGGCAGAACACCACAATATGATAAGCATTGCCAGTTCGGCAACTTCAGTCCTAATTGGGTATATTGCCGGTGGTACAAAAAAAATAAGGGTGGGTTCCGGCGGAATTATGCTTCCCAACCACTCCCCTTTAATTGTCGCCGAACAATTTGGAACCTTAGGATCTATTTATCCAAATCGAATTGATTTGGGCCTGGGCAGAGCCCCGGGAACAGATCAGCTGACGGCGCATGCCATCCGTTCTGACAGAATGCAAGCGGTCCATAAATTTCCCGAAGAAATTGGCGAGATTCAAAAGTATTTTTCCCCTGAAAATAGCGGAGCCAAAGTAAGGGCCAGCATTGCCGAAGGGATAAATGTTCCACTTTATATATTAGGTTCCAGTACAGATAGCGCTCAACTCGCGGCTAAAAAAGGCCTCCCTTATGTTTTTGCAAGTCATTTTGCTCCTGCACAATTATTCGAGGCCATGAATATTTACTACAACAATTTTAAGCCTTCAGAATTTTTGCAGGAACCATATACAATTGCCTGCATTAATGTGATCGCCGCAGACAGTGATGAGGAGGCAGAAAAAATTTCAACTTCCATGATCCGCATGATGTTTGGGGTTTTGACAGGAAATATTGACTATCTCCAGGAACCTATAAATATGACGAGCGAATTGCGGGATTTGTCTGAAAACCCAGCTTTTCAGCGTATGCTAAAATATTCTTTTGTGGGCAGCAAGGAAACGCTAAAGCAAAAAACCGAGGATTTTCTTCAAAAAACGGGGGTCAATGAATTAATGGTGGCATCTCATATCTTTCATCACCAGGATAGGGTTAAATCTTATAGGATCTTTTCGGAAGTGATGAAGGAATTTTAAATCCTCAACTGCGAGTTTTCCTGCCCGGATAAATTCTCCCTTCTTTTAAAAAAAGCTCCCCAAAAAAATTTCCGGGAGCTTTTTTATTTAACAAAATTTTAGGTTTTGTTAGTTCGGATAAATCAGAACTTAATTTAATTTTGCGCTTCTAAAATCTGAAAGATGAATGATGAAGAAATGAATATCCAGAAAAAAGAACTCGTTGAAAAGCTGGGAGTGAATTTTGAAAAGTTAAATAAATTAGCTCCCGTAGCTGCCAGGATCTTTGCTACGCTCATTTTAACAGAAAAGAAAGGAATCACCTTTGATGAATTGGTTGAGGATCTCAATGCGAGTAAGAGCACTATTTCCACACATTTGGAGCATTTACAATCCTTAAACAAGATAAGTTATGTAACCCGGCCCGGAGACAGAAAAAGATATTTTATTATCCATCCAAACCTGATACTGAACATTATAGAGGAGATGATCGAAAAATGGAATAATGAAAAATCCATTCATCAGGATATCATAAATTATAAGGAGAAACGAAGACAAAACACAGAAAAGGAAGAGCCCGAATGTGATATTGAGTTCAATAAAAATTCTCTCATTTTTTTAGATGAGGCCACGACTGCAATCCAAAAGTTAAAATTAAACGTCATTCAAAGGAAATACCAATAATCCACAATAGTTAAGCAAATGAAAAAATTAAGTTACTTCGGTTTTATATTAATCACTTTTCTTATTATATCCTGCCAGGACAATCCCGGCGGACAGCAAATGTCTCAGGGTCCGAAGCTATTTCCCGTCATAGAAGTCCCCAACAAAACCCTTAGCGGTTACACCTCCTATCCTGTTAGCATTGAAGGAACCATAAGCAGTGCGGTACGTGCCAAAGGATCCGGATATATCACAAATGTTTTGGTTGACGAAGGACAGAAGGTAAAAAAAGGACAAACTCTTTTCACGTTGGAAACAAGATCCCTCACTCAGGAAGCAGGTGCTGCAAAAGCTAATGTAAATGCGGCGCAGGTGGAAGTAGATAAATTGAAGCCATTGGTAGAAAAGGGTATTATTAGTTCTGTCCAGCTGGAAACAGCAAAGGCCCGTCTTGAACAGGCAAAGGCTGGCTACAGCAGTATTGCTGCCAATATTGGCTATGCAACTATTAAAAGTCCGGTAGACGGATATGTAGGAGCAATCCCTTTTAGGGAAGGCGCACTTGTAAGCCCAAGCGATCCTATCCCTTTAACTACCGTTTCAGATATAGATGAAGTTTATGCCTTCTTCGGTATGAACGAAAGAGATTACCTGGATTTTATTCAGAATACAGAAGGAGAAACTATTTCAGAAAAAATTAAAAATATCCCCCCGGTAGAATTGCAACTGGTAAATGGAGAAATGTATAAAGAAAAGGGAGCTATTCAGACGGTTACAGGACAAGTAGACCGATCTACCGGAACTGTGAGTTTCAGGGCGAAATTTCCGAATCCCGGAAGATTATTGATCAATGGGAACAGCGGAAATATCAGGATCCCAAAAACTTATGAGAATGTCCCTGTGGTCCCGGAATCGGCTTCTTTTGAACAGCAAGGCAAAGTGTATGTTTACTTCGTTCAAGGAGACAGCATCGCCATCTCAAGGGCAATTAAAGTCAGGGACCGAATAAACAATCTTATTGTGGTTGCTTCGGGAATTGAAACAGGAGATAAGATTGTTGGAAACGGAATTGGAAAACTTCGCAACAACACCCCCATCACCCCACAGCCCGTCGCTTTTGACAGTATTACCGATTCATTGAACCCTGTATTTAAATAATAAAAATCAGATGTTAAAAAAATTCATAGAAAGACCGGTTTTATCCACGGTTGTTTCCATAGTTCTAGTTATTTTAGGTATTATTGGTTTAACCACCCTGCCGGTAACCCAATATCCGGATATTGCCCCTCCTACCATACAGGTAGCGGCGAATTATCCCGGAGCAAATGCTGAAACGGTACTGGAAAGTGTATTAATTCCTATTGAAGAGCAAATAAACGGGGTTGAGGGAATGAACTATATTACCTCCACAGCAAGTAATAACGGTAGAGCCAGTATCCAGGTGTTTTTTGACCAGGGAGTTGATCCTGATATCGCAGCAGTGAACGTTCAAAACAGGGTCGGCCGTGCCCTACCTTTACTGCCGCGCGAAGTAACCCAATCTGGGGTTACCACTCAAAAACAACAAACCAGCGCCTTGATGTTCTTCACTGTAATATCAGATAATGAAGAATACGATGCCACTTTTATTCAGAATTACCTCAACATCAACGTCATTCCCGAATTGAAGAGGGTAAATGGTGTAGGAGATGTAAATGTTTTCGGCTCAAAAAATTACGCGATGCGTATTTGGTTGCAACCTGCAAAACTTGCGGCTTATAATCTGATACCTTCTGATGTTACTGCGGCCATTAACGAGCAAAGTTTGGAAGCGGCAGCCGGAGCGCTGGGACAAGACGACGCGAAAGCCTTTGAATATACCATTAAATATGGGGGGCGCTTCACTACTGAAGCAGAATATGAAGATATTGTAATTAAAGCGCTGGATAACGGCCAGTTTTTACGATTAAAAGATGTTGCTAAAGTTGAGCTGGATGCTGAAGGTTACAGTGTAATTTCTTATACCAATGGATTACCCGGGGTAAGTATGGCGGTTTACCAAACCCCCGGTTCCAACGCCCAGGAAATTATAGAAACCATTCATACACGGCTAGCAGAACTCGAAAAAGAATTCCCTACAGGAATGTCAGTTTTCATAAATTTTGACACCAATGAGTTTTTAACAGCTTCAATTCACAAGGTTGTTATAACCTTAATAGAAGCATTCTTACTGGTATTTTTAGTAGTATTTGTATTTCTCCAAGATTTCCGATCCACTCTTATTCCCGCAATTTCAGTTCCGGTTTCCATAATCGGTACATTTTTCTTTTTGAACCTGTTCGGGTATTCGGTGAATTTGTTGACCCTGTTCGCTTTGGTACTTGCCATAGGAATTGTGGTAGATGATGCCATTGTGGTAGTAGAAGCAGTGCATGCCAAGCTGGAGGGAGGTGCCAGCAGTGCTTTATTTGCCACAAAAACCGCCATGGAAGAAATTACCGGAGCTATCATTTCCATTACCCTGGTAATGGGAGCTGTGTTTATCCCGGTAACCTTTATTACAGGACCAACCGGGGTGTTTTACGAACAATTTGGGGTCACGTTAATTGTGGCAATAGCAATTTCTGCTGTAAATGCTTTGACCTTAAGTCCTGCATTATGTGCTTTGCTGCTTAAACCTCACAAAGATGAAGAAGGGAAAAAGAAGAGTTTCTTAGAGCGCTTCTATTCTTCATTTAACACAGCCTTCGCCGTTACCACGAAAAAATACGGAAATTCCCTTGTTTTCTTATATAAGCACAAATGGATAACCGTTGTCATCCTTTTAATTTCTGTGGGAGGTATATTTTGGGCAGCTTCCAACACTCCTACCGGGTTTGTTCCCAACGAGGACAGAGGGATGGTTTTCGCCAATATTGAGCTTCCTGCCGGAGCTTCCCTGGACAGAACAGTAGAGATCACAAGTGAACTGAGTGAAGAAATACGCCAAATGCCAGGTGTAGAGGGAGTTACTTTAATAAATGGGTTCAGTTTAATTGGCGGGGCCGGTAGTAATAATGCTTTTGGTATCGTGAGATTAGACCCATGGGCAGATCGTAAAGACGAGGCCGTTTCCTCTGATGCCCTTACGGGTAAAATGTTTCAGATAGCCGCGGGAATTCCGGGTGCCAATATGTTGTTTTTTGCACCCCCAAGTATCCCCGGGTTCGGAATTTCAGCCGGTTTTGAAATGAAAATTTTAGACCGCTCCGGCGGAAGTTTCCGGGAATTAGATCAGGCCGCCCAGGCCTATTTATCTGAACTGTCACAGCGTCCGGAAGTTTTATACGCGCAAAGTTCATTTAACACAAATTATCCGCAATATGAAATGGATATAAATGTTCCTAAAGCTAAAGAAGCGGGTGTTTCAATAAGCAGTATTTTCTCCACTCTTCAGGGTTATATAGGAAGTATTTATGCCGCCGATTTTGCCCGTTTTGGAAAACAGTACAGGGTTTTCGTGCAGGCATTGCCACAGGATCGTGCAACACTAAGCGACCTAAATTCCCTGTTTGTGAGAAATGACAAAGGTGAAATGGCACCAATTACGGAATTTGTAAATCTGAAACGGGTTTATGGGCCTCAATCTGTAACAAGATTCAACCTGTTCAATTCTGCCAGCGTAAACGGTGCTCCTGCACCCGGATATTCTACGGGAGATGCCATTGCTGCTGTTCAGGAAGTAAGTGAATCTTCACTTCCCGCTAATTTTTCAATAGATTTCTCGGGCCTCACACGTGAAGAGATTTCAGCAGGAAACCAAACGGCTTTAATCTTCTTTCTGAGTATCATGTTTGTTTATTTTATTCTCGCTGCTCAATATGAGAGTTATTTACTTCCATTGACCGTACTTTTTTCGTTGCCTGTTGGGGTAATGGGGGCTTATTTATTTACAAACTTTACAGGGCTGCAGGCCAATATTTATTTTCAGATCTCCCTTATTATGTTGCTGGGACTCCTGGCAAAAAACGCGATTTTAATTGTGGAGTTCGCGATCCAGAGACGTAAGGCAGGATTTACAATTGCAGATGCAGCTTTTGACGCGGCCAAAGTGAGACTAAGACCTATATTAATGACCTCCCTTGCCTTTATCATTGGATTGCTCCCACTGGTTTTTGCCGGAGGAACCGGAGCGGCGGGAAACAGATCGATTGGTACCGGGGCCGTAGGAGGCTTGCTGGTAGGAACCGTATTTGGAGTATTTATTATCCCCATTTTGTTCATCTTTTTCCAATGGTTACAGGAAAAATCAAGTAAAAAACCAGAAGTTATTGTCGAAAAAAACGAACAATTGTAAAAACATACAAAATGAAGAATTTTCAAATATATAAATTCATATTGATCCCTGCTGTGTTATTTTCGTTGCAGTCATGTTTTGTCGCAAGGGATTACACCCCACCGGAAGTAGTTAAAGAGGAATTCTATCGCACCGACAATATTTCCAGGGACAGCCTCAATATGGCGAATGTTTCATGGCGGGAAATGTTTACCGATCCCATACTTATTTCCTATATAGAAGAAGGACTGCAAAGCAATATGGATATAAGGATCGCCCTGCAGCAAATGGCGGCATCAGAAGCCTATGTGAAACAAGGGAAAGCAGGATATTTACCTACTCTCAGCCTTAACGGGACCGTAAATCATCAGTCCCTGTCAAAAAACAGCCAGTTCTCCACAACTTCTGATGGCAACCAAACTCAATATGAAGCGACAGGAAATTTATCCTGGGAAGCCGATATCTGGGGGAAAATAAGAAGTAATGACCGTGCTTTTCAGGCTTCATACCTTCAAACCGCTGCTGCACATCAGGCAGTAAAAACTGAACTTATTTCAGCTCTTGCTTCATCTTATTACCAGTTGCTGGCCTTGGATGAACAACAAAGGATCACTGAAGAAACTATTGTCACCAGGGAAAGCAGCCTGGAAACGACCAAAGCCTTAAAGGAAGCCGGAAGCGTAACTGAAGTTGGTGTAAAACAGACCGAAGCACAATTATACCGTGCCCAGGCCGTATTAATTGATATCAAAAATGAAATAAGGTTACTGGAAAATTCTTTCTCCATTTTATTGGGGTATGCACCGCGACAAATTGATAGAACAAACATGGGCAACCAGGTTATTGCCGTCCCGCTTAATACCGGGCTTCCAAGTGAGCTACTTAGAAACAGGCCCGATGTAATTGCAGCCGAATATCATCTTGTGAATGCTTTTGAACTTACAAATGTCGCTCGCAGCAGTTTTTATCCAACCTTAAGGTTAACAGCTGCCGGTGGTTTCCGGAGCCTGGACATAGCCGAACTGTTTAACGCAAATTCATTATTTGCCAATTTAATAGCTTCAGTGGCACAACCTTTAATAAACGGAAGACAAATAAGAACACAATACGAAGTTTCGCAGGCACAACAGGAAATCGCGTTGATTGATTTTGAAAGATCCCTGCTGATCGCCTCCAGGGAAGTTTCTGATGCCATGTACAATTATGAAGCTGCTGTTGAGAAAATTGGGGTAAAAACAAAGGAATTTGATGCCTACGGGTTGGCAACTTCTTATTCGGAAGAATTGCTGAACAACGGGATGGTAAATTATCTGGAAGTTCTTACCGCGAGGGAAAACACCCTTAATTCTCAACTGGAACTGGTAAATGCCAGATTTAACAAACTCAATTCAATTGTTGAATTGTACCGGGCCCTTGGTGGAGGATGGCGATAATTTTAGTTAGTAGTTAGTAGTTAGTTGGTAGTGAAAATCGGTCCCGGAGTATTTGGGGCCGATTTTTTATTTTCATTGGTATCACACTTCGGTTTATAAAGATTTAAATCCCAGAAATGCCTGAAATTAGGTCAGTCCTTTTCTGGTTCCAGGAACATTTTAACCCTAGTGGCAGAAATGGTTTAATGAAACAGGAGGAATCTGAAACCGGGAACTTTCAACCCAAAAATTAAAATGACCGAAACTTCAGATCCATCAATTTATAGCCGGATTTGCAATTTTTCACATTTTGAACTCCGCACTACATTCTTATTTTCACCTGGTTACGGGAAACCGTAAAGAACATTCCCAAAATGCAGGTAGATTTACATAAATGAGTAATTACTAAAACATGTAGATTTTTATAAACCCCAAAGCAAATGATCAGTTCATAAAATCTTGAATACCTAAAGTCGTAATCCTTAATATAATGGGCGAAACAAAACTGCGGGTTTTGTTTCGTTTTCAAATAATCAACTTCAGTCTTAGGACACTTTAAGAACGGAATAGGTACTAATAATTAACTTAAACCTTGGATCACACGATCAATCTCATCCTTGACATTAAAAACTCCTATCCCATCAGGTTTTGGATCATCCTTGTCATTATCATAATAACCATTTTGGCCTTTTTGTATTTGCTGAAAGTCGTAAACAGCAATTACAAATTGAACAAGCAGATGAAATCTGGAAAAAAGGTTTGAAGGATAATGCGGAAATCGGTGAGTTTATTAGTCAAGATATTTGGGTTAATTAGCTCATGTTCAGAAAAACCTTTAAATTATAGCCAACTTCCCTGCTAAAAATAATCTCCCCCTATCCACTTTTCCGAACACTTTTATTTCTGATCAATTTTATGAAAACCACAACATACACAAAAAGCAATTTTATTTAATTTGGTATAAAATTTTAAAACCCAAACTCCATGAAATGGCAAGGCCGAAGACAAAGCTCGAATGTTGATGACCGAAGAGGAAAATCTACAGGTGGTAAGATTGCAATTGGAGGAGGAATAATTGGGGTCATTTTATTGGCGATTCAACTTTTTACGGGAGGAGATTCCACTGAGATCCTCAACCAGCTCCAGGATCAAATCCCCGTAACAACAGAGGAGCGGGAATTAACCGCGGAAGAAAAAGAACTGGGGGATTTTGCCGCCACCGTGCTCGCGGATACCGAGGATGTCTGGAATGAGCTCTTCACCCAAACCGGAGCCAACTACAGGGAACCCGGAATGGTTTTATTTACGGACGTGGTAGGCACTGCCTGTGGCGGAGCTTCTTCGGCTTCCGGTCCATTTTACTGTCCGAGTGATGAAAAAGTTTATATGGACCTCGGATTTTTTGAAGAATTGCGCACACGTTTTGGGGCTGAAGGCGGCGATTTTGCCATAGCCTATGTAATCGCTCACGAAGTAGGTCATCACGTGCAACAACTGTTGGGAACCGCCGGGAAAGTAAGGAACCTTCAGCAGGGAATAAGTCAGAGTGAAGCGAACGAACTATCGGTTGCCCTGGAGTTACAGGCCGATTTTTACGCCGGGGTGTGGGCACACCACAACCGTGAATATTTGGAAGAAGGAGATATCGAAGAAGCCTTAAGCGCGGCGAATGCGGTGGGAGATGATGCCATTCAAAAACAAACCTCAGGCAGGATAGTTCCCGATGCTTTTACCCATGGAACATCAAAACAACGTATGGACTGGTTTAAGAAAGGATATAAATCGGGAGACTTAAACCAGGGAAATACCTTCTCCAGATTACAAAACTAAGAGGTAATCCTTAATGTATATTCGATATTCAAAAAAAAATAATATAAGAACAAGAAATACCCCTTTTTAAAATTTGGAATTTGAATCTTGAATTTTTTAATCCGGAATTTGTCTATAAAGCTCCTCTATCACCTCTTTCCCGTGGATCCTCTCCAATTTTCTGACTATAAAATGTCCTGTAGCCATATCCTGGAAATGATCGATAAAAATTGTGTTCAACGCGGCCCCGCTAATTGCGCCTATAATCGGTACGGCTTGCGCAGCGGCTTTTTCGCTGACCTGAATCCCGAACCGACTGGAAATATTGGCAAAAAATCGTACCAGAACAGGCGCACCTTCTTCAACAAACCCCTTTTTAGCGATAAACTCTGCGGCTTCAGTCAGCGATTTTGTCAATAATGCCCGGGTAAGGTAATATCCGCTCTCCGTACTGTCATCTGAACCTGATTTTCCCCCTAATGCCAAAACCTGCATACATTCCAGTTTAGTCTCAACATTCCTAATAGACTCTCCCTGAGATCGTGCAATATCGGCAATGGACCGAAGCATAATGGTAGTTGAAACGGGAATTTCCACGGCCAGTCCCGCGAATCCAAAGAAACCGCCAACTCCTCCGGATGCAGCTACCGCCAGTTTATGCCACCCGTTTGAAGTCTCTTTTCCCGGTTGATCCTTCACGGTAAAAAGTGCAGCTTCTGATGACTTTTGAATGGCAGTATGAGTGATCTTAACAACTTTTTCGTTCCAGTTTTTGGGGAGCATTTCAAATCCCTTTTCGATTGGCATTCCAATATAATTGGTGATCCTTGCCGCAAGTCCAGGATTCTCGAGTAAGCGTTTAGCCTTTTGAAGTTCCTCCATATCTATATTAGAAATATCTGTATTCATCGAAGTTATTTAATTGGGTAATAATTAATTTACAGGAGTTGTTTATACAAAAATCAAGCCTCTTCATATGCTGCCAAAAAAAATGGCGATTGGTTTACAGTCCGGTTAAATTTAAAGTTAGGAAAAAACTTTCGCATTCAAAATTCCTTATTTAATTATCCAACAACAATTGTTGTGGTTCCCCACCGGCGGCAGGAAAATCAAACTCGGCCCATATCGGGATATGATCGGAGATCCTTCTGGCCGTTACCATATCCGGAAAACTCTCATAAAAATGGACCACCCCGGAATTGAGCATTTGAGTGGAATTGGTATTGTAAAAGATGTTGTCATATTCTGAAGCCAGGCATTCCTCTGCGACACAATGCATTTTAATAGTTGTTTTCTGGTCTGTAAGTACGGGTTTATATCCCATTTTTTTCAGCGGATTAAAAACGGTATGACTTTGAGGCAGGTTAAAATCTCCCAGGAAAATCAGATTTTTATCTGGATATTGAGCCGGCAGGAATTTAAAGTATTTGATCTCGGTTTCGGGTTGTTTTTTCTTTGGAATGGCGTGAAAACTCGCAAGGGTAAACACCGTTCCTTCATAACTGAAATTCATAAAATACGGTTCCCTGTCAATCTCATTTACATAATTTTGTTCCAGCCAGGCGCGCTGCACTTTTTTTACCGTCCCCGTTTTCCAGATATAGGCATAACGTTCGGTTCCATAGGGCGTGCTGTTGGTGGGATCGCTTATCACATAATCCCATTTTGAGCCTTTCCTGTTGAGTACATCCGCCAGCCGCGCAACGGCCTGGGCTCCCCCATACCCTGCCACTACTTCCTGAATGGCGATGATATCAAATTCCTTTAGGCTATTGGCAATGAAATTTATTTCCTGATCAGATTTTGTCTTCCCGAAATTCTGAAGGTTCCAGGAACTAATTTTAACCTGGGCAATTAATGATGCATTCCAATAAATAAGAAAAAGACCAAGAAATACTGTTTTAAAGAATTTATGCGGGGGGAATTTCATTGAACCGGATCTGTTGAAAATTAAATGTTTTATTCTGAATTGAGCATTTTGTGATATCAGCAAAGTACAGCTATTAAAAGAATTCCCCGGTTGAAATTCCATCTTAAAATAGCAGGTCGGCAACAACTTGTTTCAAAGTCTTTCTTCTTTCCGGTAATGACCAATCCAAGTGACTTTGATACAGGAGTGGGTTTTATGTAGGTGATGAGAATTAGCAGTTAAAAATGACCCAATCCATATTCTTTTGATAATTTTGCCGTTCAATATATTTAGATGCAAATTACAGGAAAACGATATCTCGATTACTCTTCTTTTATCAAATTGAACTTTGGGGAAAGAGTTCAAAAAATATCATTGGATGTCGGGTTTACCTGTCCCAACAGGGATGGTTCAAAAGGTTACGGAGGCTGTACTTACTGCAACAACAATTCTTTTAATCCGGGTTATTGCGAACCTGAAAAAAGCATTACCCAACAATTGGAAAAAGGGATCTCTTTTTTTTCAAAAAGGCATAAATATAAAAATTACTTCGCCTATTTTCAGGCATATACAAATACCTTTTCAGATATTGAATCGCTTAAAAAAATGTATGATGAAGCCTTGGCCTTTCCCCAGGTTATTGGATTGGTCATTGGCACACGACCCGATTGCATTTCAGATGAACTAATTGATTATTTGTCCTTTTTATCGAAAAAACACTTCATTTCCCTGGAATTTGGTGTGGAGAGCACGTTGAATAAAACCCTGCTGGCGATTAACAGATGTCACACTTTTGAAGATTCCATAACCGCCTATGAAAATTGCGCCAATAAAGGAATTCATCTGGGCGCTCATTTAATCATTGGCCTGCCCGGGGAAACCAGGGCCGAGTTGCTGAACCACGCAACCGAGATCTCTAAACTTCCAATTGACAGCTTGAAAATGCATCATTTACAAATTGTAAAACAGACGGTTATGGCTGTTCAGTACAAAAGAAATCCGGAGAATTTTGACCTGTTCACTTCTGAAGATTATATAGATCTTATAAGCGATTTCATCGGGTTTTTAAGACCGGACATCAGCATTGAAAGATTTGCGAGTGAAGCTCCTTACGATTTACTGATCGCACCGAAATGGAATCAAATGAAGAATTTTGAAGTTGTCGCCAAAATTGACCAGAAACTGGCAGAAAAAAACACCTGGCAGGGAAAATATTATAAGGAATAAGTTATAAGTTCATAAAGTCTGGAGTGCCTGAATTGCCTAAAGTAAAGTAGTTCAAATTAGCGGTTTTGAGCAAGTAAAAATGCTGATAAGCTCAGGAATTTATTGGAAAATTCACCCTTTTACAGGCCATCGTTGTTCTTTTAATTTTTATTAAGCTGTTCCGTTCTCACAATTTCTTCCAAGCGACTTTGGTTTGGTGATTTTTGTTATTTTCAAGCTAATTCAATCATAAACAACCCCTAAAATCTTTTCTTTAAAATTTTTTGTAATTTATATTTAGCATAGAAAAAAGAATTATCTCTCATAAGAATCAGTTTTGAATTTTGAATTTTGAATTTTGAATTTTGAATTTTGAATTTTGAATTTTATTTATTGTAGAATCGGACGGCCGTCCGATTCTACAATAAATAAAATTACACCGGGATTTGCATTTCAATCTTAAAGCCTTTTCCTTTTTCAGATTCAAAAGTGATCTTTCCGTTTAGGGAGGAAATCCGGTTTTCCACGTTTTGAAGTCCGCTCCCCTTTTTCGATGAATTATTTGATCGTGGAGGACCGGCTTACCGATTTTGGCTGGTGCCATTCCTTTTTAAATCCGGGGGAGATGGAAGAACTAAATAAATAATCTTCAGTTTTGACTTATGTACATTTCATCCATCTGGAATTAGCGTGCGTTTTTCATAAAAATCCTTATAAGCGGGTGTTTTTTATAAACAGCGCGTATTTTTTATAAAAAATAAGACTATATTTACAATGCCTTTTGCGGGTATTTTTCATAAAAATGATGAACAGCGTGCATTTTTCATATAAAGCGGATATTTTTCAGGGACGTACAGCTCCCGAGGAAGGAAGTATTGTGGGGTATGCTGCAATTATAAATTCATTTGAACTGGAAGTCCCAATACCAACTGTAATTTCATTAATAAGTTCCAAAAACAGAAAATATATAACAGCAGGATGGAATGTTCTTACCCCTAAACATGCTCCTGAAGATACCTTATATAAACATCTGATATTTGCATTAAAATATGAGGGGGTTAACCTGTTGTTCTTTAAAAAACTCTTTTTAAAACTTCCTGCGAAAGTTGTTTATGAATTATTACAAATAGAACCTACAGGCAACTACACAAGGAAACTTTGGTTCCTCTATGAATGGTTACTTCAAAAAGAGCTGCAAATTCCCAATGCCAATATTAAAATAAAATACATCTCCCTACTGGATGAGAAGCTCCAATATGCAATTGCAGGAGAAAGTTCCCCCAGACACCGAATTATCAATAATCTTCCCGGTAACCGGGGCTTTTGTCCATTGATATTTAAGACCAAAAAGCTGGAAAATTATTGTGGTACTTATCATTCGGCTAAAAAAACTGAATTTTTAAAAAACCTGCATGCCGATGTTTTAAAACGTGCATCTGCTTTTCTTTTGTTAAAAGACTCCAAAGCCTCTTTTAGTATAGAGGGGGAAAACCCGGGAAATAACAGGGCGATGCGCTGGGGTAAAGCTATTGGGCAAGCAGGTTCCAAACCGCTGACCAAAGAAGAGTTGCTAAGATTGCAACAAATAGTGATTGAGAATTCCAGATTTACCAAAATGGGATTTCGTGAAGAAGGTGGTTTTGTAGGAGAACACGACAGGCAAACCGGGGAACCAATTCCGGAACATATTTCGGCAAAACCAGAAGATGTGATACCCTTAACCGATAGTTTGTTGACAACGACAGAAAAACTTGAGAATTCAGAGTTCAATCCGGTTCTGGCTGCAGCAATTGTCGCTTTTGGATTTGTTTTTATTCATCCTTTTGAGGATGGAAATGGCAGAATACACAGATATCTCATACATCATATCCTGGCGAAAATGAAATTTGCACAACAAGGTGTAATCTTCCCCGTTTCATCGGCTATTCTCAATAATATTCAAGATTACAGAGAGGTATTGGAGGCTTATTCGCACCCACTTCTCGATTTTATTGAATGGAAACAAACAGAAAACAACAATGTGAAGGTGCTCAATGAAACCGCCGATTATTACCGGTATTTCGACGCTACAAAACAAGCTGAATTTTTATATGACTGTGTTCAGGAAACTATAGCTGTCATCATACCAAATGAAGTTTCTTATTTACTGAAGTACGATGAAATGAAACGCTACCTTGATGACAATTTTGAGATGCCGGACAACATGGTAGCGACTCTTGTCCGGTTTCTGGAACAAAACGGTGCTACATTTTCTAACCGGGCCAAAAAGAAGGAGTTTAAAGAACTGAATGAAAAGAAGCAACTGGCAATAGAAAAAAAATATAATGAGATATTTTTAAAATAATACATGAGTTACCAATCTGAATCCGCATTGTGAGGGGGTTTGGGACTTAAAAAGATTCCGGATTTAGGGTTCAGGGTTCCAAATTCAAGGTTCAGGATTCAAGTATGCAATTAATTAACAACAAATAGAATAGATGGCTAAAAAATCTGCGGAAAAAAAATTAGCCCGCTCCCGATAACTTTCGGGAGCGCAGATTGACGCAGAAATTAAACAGAGAGCTATTCAGAAGAAATTTATAAATTTGCGAAGATCTTCTATGTTGTATTACAAGTTTCAGATCATAAT
>JAENXB010000337.1 GCA_016649785.1 Flavobacteriaceae bacterium | reverse complement strand
CTCCCTAACCGTCCTCTTATTACTGGGTTGGCTCATCATAGTCTGCTGGCTTTTCGCAGCAATAGACACCAAATCCAACGAACTTTTCATCCAAAAAAGAATAGGCCAATTCGGCAACGCTTTTAACATCTACAAATTAAAGTCTATGAAAGAGGCGAATGGCCTAAAAACCATTTCCCGTTTCGGCAACTTTATCCGCAAAACCAAAATAGACGAACTGCCCCAATTATTCAATGTGCTTTTGGGCACGATGAGCGTGGTGGGCCCCCGCCCCGATGTTCCCGGCTACTACGACAAACTGCAGGGCACAGATCGTAAAATTTTGGAACTAAAACCGGGCCTCACTAGTCCCGCCACCTTAAAATACGCCAACGAAGAAACCTTGCTGGCACAGCAGGAAAACCCACTGCACTACAACGACACCATCCTCTTCCCAGACAAAGTAAAACTAAACCTGCACTACTGCCACACCCGCACCTTTTTCGGCGATCTAAAAATTATTTGGCAAACTGCAATGTCGCTGTTTAGGAAAAAGGCTTTCTTAGTGGCTCTGTGACAGATTTTAACAGGTTGCCGCGTTGTTCTTTCGCTATCGCTCTTCCCGCGCGCCGGCTGGCCCATTCGCTAAAAATGTATCTCATACATTTTTTTTACGCTCTGTCCCGCAATGACTCGGTTCTAATTGGCTTTAGAGTATTGTGATGACGGGGTTTTAAAATCTTCACTGGCTTGTGATGTCAAAAAAATGATGTAAATTTCCTTCATGAAAAAGAGTTACATCTATTTTATGGCCAATAAAAACAATACGGTTATTTATATTGGGGTAACCAGTAATTTATTAGATCGTGTACAGCAACATAAAATTAAAATTCACAAAGGTTTTACCGCTAGCTATAATTATAATAAATTGGTTTATTTTGAAGAATTTGAAAATATGAATTATGCAATCGCAAGAGAAAAGCAATTAAAAGCAGGCAATCGCAAAAGAAAAGAAGAACTGATACAACTAAAAATCCAACTTGGAAGGATCTATCTGAAAGGTAAATATTTACTCATTGCGCTACTGTAAAGCCAATTAGAACCGACGTCATTGCGAGAAGGATTACTGAGCGAAGGTTGCTGAGCGGAGCCGAAGTAAGCCGAAGAAATCTGACGTGGCAACCTGTCCCCTAACTAACGGACTCCGCTCCGCAAAGTCTCCGACTTTGAGGTAGTGAATTTCAGTCTCCGACTGTCCTTTCTTGTTCACAATGCGTTAAGAAAATAATTGATATTGCGTAGGTCAGAGACCTAATAACGCCTCCTCAAAGTCGAAGACTTTGAGGAGCGAGCAACAACAAAAATAAAAGCACCAGCGCTTTTGCAACAAATCAGTTTATGCTTGATCTTTCAGATTGGCACAATTCAAACCGAGATTACTGGCACAATTTGATCCGATATATCCATCTGCAGGCAATTTAAAAGCATTTTTAGAATAGGCGTTTTTTGTTTCAATTTGCACAATAGCTTATGCACTATGATTGCTTTCAATTTCCCAGTCCTTACACAAATAGGCGATTTTATAAAGTAGCTATTTGCAAAATAAACTGTATTTGCAAAGTGCTGTTTAATAAAAATTGCAAAACGGAATTTGTCCTATAAGTGGAAGTTCCGGATCAAGCTGACCCCCTAAATCTTAATATACAAACAAACACAGCACAAACAGTTAAGCAACAATTTTAACTTTATTTTTAATTTAGATATACTAAAATGATATACCTTTGTGGAATTATTTAAATAAAAAATTAAACGAGTCTAACAAAATTTGACACATAAAAAAATTATTATTGGCGAATTTACCACAAGGCTTTTATACTTGATCTTTCAGATTGGCACAATTCAAACCGAGATTACTGGCACAATTTGATCCGATATATCCATCTGCAGGCAATTTAAAAGCATTTTTAGAATAGGCGTTTTTTGTTTCAATTTG
>JAENXB010000094.1 GCA_016649785.1 Flavobacteriaceae bacterium | reverse complement strand
CCCTGAAATAATTTTCCCGATCTTTAAAATAGGCGCCATAAGCGAGTCTCACAGATTTTGAACCTGTATTTACCATTACCAATTCATCGGTTTCCCTGTCTGACATTTGTACCATCCCTAAATTGGGAATCTCTTCCTCCCTCGCGTCATATATCCTGATTCCGGTAACATCGTGTTTGTTGCTTATAATCTTTAAAGTTCGCTGATAATCATCGGCAATAAAATCTGACAATATAAAAATGATGGCCTTTTTCTTAATAATGCTGGTTACATACTTTAAAGCTTCTGCCAGATCGGTTTTTTTGCCTTTTGGTTCAAATTCCAGAAGTTCCCGGATAATACGCAACACATGAAATCTGCCTTTTTTAGGCGGAATAAATAACTCCATCTGGTCTGAAAAAAGCAAAAGCCCTATTTTATCGTTGTTTTGGGAAGCCGAAAACGCCAGGGTGGCGGCAATTTCAGTAATAATTTCCTTTTTAAATTGATTTTGGGTCCCAAATAATTCTGATGCCGAAATATCTACAACCAACATCATGGTCAACTCGCGTTCTTCTTCAAAAACCTTGACAAAAGGCTCATTATAGCGTGCGGTAACATTCCAGTCTATACTCCTCACATCGTCCCCGAACTGATAACTTCTCACTTCGCTAAAGATCATTCCCCTACCTTTAAAAGTAGAATGGTACTCTCCTCCAAACACGTGATTGCTCAGGCGCTTGGTCTTGATTTCAATTTTCCGGACTTTTTTGAGTAATTCTTTGGTATCCATTTTTTACTTTTCCTAAGTCTTTCCCGCTGAGAAAAGGAATAAAAGTTTTTTTTTGACAAGAAGTCCCCATCGGGGAATTAAGGTGGCTTTTTAAGGCACTTCTATTTCATTAATTATTTTGCTGATGATATCTTCGGAAGTGACATTTTCTGCTTCAGCTTCATAAGTTAATCCTATCCTGTGGCGCAATACATCAAATACTACCGCCCTTACATCTTCCGGAACAACATATCCCCTTCTTTTTATAAACGCGTAACATTTTGCTGCCATTGCCAAATTTATGCTTCCCCGTGGCGAAGCTCCAAAATTGATAAGGGGTTTTAATTCCTCCAACTTATATTTTTCCGGAGTTCTGGTTGCAAATACGATATCCAGTATATATTTTTCTATTTTTTCATCCATATAAACCTCCCGAACCGCCGCCTGTGCCCTGGCGATTTGTTCCAAACTAACTACCGGATTTACCTTCTCAAAACCTCCTCTTAAATTTGCGCGAACAATAAGTTGTTCCTCGGCCATTTTAGGATATTTGATGACGGTTTTTAGCATAAACCTATCAACCTGGGCTTCCGGCAAGGGATAAGTTCCTTCCTGTTCCACAGGGTTTTGGGTTGCCATTACCAGAAAAGGCCGATCCAGAATAAAAGTTTCGTCACCAATTGTCACTTGCCGTTCCTGCATGGCCTCCAGTAAAGCAGACTGCACTTTTGCGGGAGCTCTGTTTATTTCATCGGCAAGGATGAAATTTGCGAAAATGGGCCCCTTTTTAATACTGAAATCGTTCAGTTTCATATTGTAGATCATAGTACCCGTAACATCGGCCGGCAAAAGGTCCGGGGTAAACTGGATCCTGCTAAAACTACCGTGAACGGCTTGTGAAAGGGTATTTATCGCCAGGGTTTTTGCCAACCCCGGAACACCTTCAAGCAGGATATGTCCCTGCCCAAGAAGTCCTATTAACAAACGCTCCACCATATCTTTTTGACCTATGATCACCTTATTTATTTCGGCAGTAAGCAAGTCTACAAAAGCACTTTCCCTTTCTATTTTTTCATTAAGGCTTGAAATATCTATTGAAGCATTATTCTCGATCATAGGTTTAAATTTTAAAAATGTGAAGATATTCACAAATTAGGAACGATGCAAATTCGCAATTATTGAACCAAAACGGTTGAAAAACAAAAAAAAGACTGCCTTTTCAGACAGCCTTTTTTAAAAAAATCTTTTAACACCTCAATTTATTCCAAAAAGATGGGGTCTAGTGCTATGGAAGCTCCTGATGTCACCACCACATTGTTTACTACTATTGCATCTAATCCGGAAATTAAAGCAGGGGTTACAGTTACCTGGTAAGTACCTGCTGGAACTCCATTAAGCGAAAATTTCCCATCGGCGGCAGTATAAGCTGAAATACTGTGAGAAGCATTGGTTGCAGTCACTACACTTTGAAAATTAGAGGGTTGAACTTCACCTGAAATTGTTCCTGTTCCTTCCTTCGCAGAAAGACGGATTACCGGCTTAAGGATAAAACCTCCTGAATTCCCTGCGGATACAACAGATTTATCTACATCAAAATCCAATAGGTATTCATATTCCACACCGGCTTCAAGTTCTTGATTTACCTGAAGTTTTAAACCGGATTGCTGTGCACTTGGAGTGCTAAGCGGTTGTTCTGAACCATCGTTGAGGACTACTTTATTATCTGTCCCCAAAACCAATCGGATCTGGCCTAAAAAACCTGCAGGTACTTCCGCGTCAGCCAAAAGTTGTGTCACACCACCGGTAAGAGTCAATAAATCATAAATTCCGGGTTGTACATTGCCTAAACTTACCCAACCTTCTTCATCGGCAGCGGCATCGGCTTTGATCTTTACATCTGTCACATCCACAAATACAGCCTGGTAATCTCCGGGCTCATCGGTCATACTAACCTTAACCCTGGCGTTTTGATCGCTTGCGGGATCATCATCATCGCTACAGCTAAAAAACATTGTTACCGCAACTAAGGCCAACAAAAGGCCTGTAAATTTCTTCATTTTCAGTTTCTTTAGATTCATAGTTAATTTGATTTGAGTTTAAAATTAATTTGGTTCTGAACATTAAAACGCCGAATTGTATGTTTCATTTTATAAAAATTCCCAATTAACTATTTTTAACAAGTAGGGATTGAAGTTTAATCTAGATAAGTCGCTTACTTGCAATACATTTTATACCTTCAAATCTTTTTAAAAATTTAATTTTAACATTTATGAAAAAAGTAGCATTAATAACTGGGGCTACCAGCGGAATTGGAAAAGCCACAGCCCGGGCTTTTGCCACTCAAAAATTTGATTTAATTTTATGCGGAAGAAGGCAGGACGCACTCAATGAGCTTAAAACCGAATTGTCCAAACTGGTTTCGGTCACTACCTTGTGTTTTGATATTCGCGATAAAACCGAAGTTTTTAAACAAATTGAAAGTTTGCCCAAAGAATTTCGGAATGTCGATATTTTGGTCAACAATGCGGGAAATGCACATGGCCTAAATTCCATTCAGGCAGGAAATACCGATGATTGGGATGCTATGATAGATATCAATGTGAAGGGTCTTTTATATGTGAGCAAAGCTATAATTCCCGGAATGGTGGAACGTAAATCAGGACATATTATCAATATTGGCTCTACTGCCGGAAAAGAAGTTTATCCTAACGGAAATGTGTATTGTGCCAGTAAATTTGCTGTGGATGCCATCAACCAGGCGATGAGAATAGATTTGAACAAAGCCGGTATTAGGGTTGGCGCAGTCAATCCCGGCTTGACCAAAACCGATTTTAGCAAAGTGCGGTTCAAAGGTGATGAGGAACGTGCCGAAAAAGTATATGAAGGATTTCAACCACTTTTACCGGAGGATATTGCCGATATAATAACATTCGTGGTTTCAAGACCGTATCACGTGAATATTGCCGATCTAACTGTAATGCCAACCGCCCAGGCAAGCAGTACTATTATAAATAAGGATTAATTATCTTTGCTTCAATCAATTTGAAGATTTGAAAATTCAGGGATTTGAAAATTAACTTCACAAAATATAAAAAGAGATTCCCCCTTTTACAGGAATGACAAAAGGTTTAAGATGATCAACAAACGCCTATTAATAAAAAATCTGCTCGCGCATAATGACGAGAACAGCTTTTATGATAAAAAGCGGTTGCTCAATATTGGCCAAAAAGAAGGGAAAGCCAAATTTTTAAAACACGTTTGCGCTTTGGCAAATTCAAATCCCAACAATAATTCCTATATCGTAATAGGGGTTGAAGACGAGGATAATAGCATCCGGGGAGTGGATTTTTTTGATGACAGTAAGATCCAGAACCTCGTGAACGCCTATCTTTCCAACCCGCCTTTGGTTTCTTATGAGAATATCCCTTTTCCGCATTTACCGGACCATTTAGTGGTAGGATTGGTGACCATAAGACCTAATAACGGAAAGATCTGTTCGCTGCGAAAAAACATCTGGAAATACTACGGCGGTTCAGTTTATATCAGGGAAGGCAGCATAAGTATGCCAAAAGTTTTCGGGATCGAAATAAAGGATGTGAACTCCAAAATAGTCGCTTCAATAGAAAACCACGCTCAAAACAATATTGAACTCACCCTGGATGGTGTCTTCGATTTTATGAACAAACGAAAGGATTTTCATCCCAATTATAAAGTGTTCAAGGAGTATTTTGTGGTTTGCTGGGCCGGGAAAATAAAAAAAATAAAAAATGACACTTACTATTCGCGGCTGGATATTGAACTTATCAATGAACAGGTGAAGCTTTTTTATTCTGAATTAGATGAAGTAAGCATCAGTATTACCGACGATTATTTCAAAATTGTGGAATATGTACACCTGGGATTGGAAAATAAATTTCAGTATTATCCGCTGGAAGAAGTCACCATTAAATTTAGGGATAACGCGAGCTACGAGATGGAAAGTAAATTGCTGTTTGAACCGCCTCAATTCGATAAAAAAATTTTATATCACATTTACAACGCCAATAATGCTTTGCTTTCAAAATTAAAGAATGGGGCTGCTCTAAATAAACAGGAAGAGAGAGACCTTGTAAATCTTCCGGCAACCTATTTGATTTGTTATTTTAATCAATTTGAAGATGCCATAGAAAAACTTGAAAGTGCGAAAGAGGTTTTAAGGCTTCATAATAAAAAAGCATATCGCGAATACAAGGAAAGTCTGCGTATTTTAAGAAAGGTAAAATACAGTTAATATGAACAGAACAATTGCAATTGGCGACATCCACGGCGGCTTAAAGGCTCTGGTTCAATTGTTTCAAGGAATTGAAATAACCCCTGATGATACTCTGATTTTTTTAGGGGATTATGTAGATGGATGGAGCGATTCTGCCAATGTGGTAAGTTATTTAATAGAACTTGCAAATCAAAATACCTGTGTTTTCCTGCGTGGAAACCATGACGAGCTAACACATCGCTGGTTAAAAACCGGGGATTTCAACGAACAATGGTTAAAGCATGGAGGACAAACCAGTATTGATGCTTACCAAAACCTATCTTCTGAAGAGATCAAAACCCATATCGGGTTTTATGAACGGATGCAGAATTTTTATGTCGATGAGCAAAACAGGTTATTTGTACATGCCGGTTTTACCAACCTTCGCGGCCCGGAAGAAGAATATCATGTCAACTTATTTTATTGGGACCGCACCTTATGGGAAATGGCTTTATCACTGGATAAAACCTTGCCTCCCACCCACAAATTTTATCCCGCACGCCTGCAATTATTTAAAGAGATCTTTATTGGACATACTCCCGTTACCCGGATTGACGAGACCAAACCGGTCAAAATGGCAAATGTCTGGAATTTAGATACCGGTGCAGCTTTTAAGGGAAAACTTTCTGCCATTGATATAAATTCCAGTAAAATCTGGCAAAGTGACCCGGTACACAAGCTTTATCCGAAAGAAAAAGGAAGAAATTTAGAGTGTTTTCTACCCTAACTTTTCAATAAATTTATATATTTGAAAATATTAGAATATCGTTGCACCATTTTTGATGATATTAAATAAATATTAGCCAGCGCTTTACAGAATTCGCTTTTGTATTGTTTGGAAACCCTTTAAAAATAAAAGCTATGGCCTTAACCAACATCCGATTAGAAGTTATGCAAACCGTTGAAAAATCAATCGATGGTTTTATTGATAAATATTTGATCCCAATTGAAGAAATCTGGCAACCTACAGATCTTTTGCCCAATCTTCAAAATGATAATTTCATGGAGGAGATCAAACAAATAAGAGAAGAGTCCAAGGAACTTGGGTACGATTTCTGGGTGGTTCTTGTGGCCGATATGGTCACTGAGGAAGCTCTGCCAACCTACGAATCCTGGTTAATGGATATGGAAGGGGTAAACCAACACGGGCAGGATGGCTGGTCAAGATGGCTTCGCCACTGGACGGGGGAAGAAAACCGACACGGAGATACCCTCAACAAATACCTTTATCTCTCGGGAAGGGTAAATATGCGCGAAATTGAAAAAACCACGCAGTATTTAATCAGTGATGGGTTTGATATTGGCACCGGAAGGGATCCTTATAAAAATTTCGTCTATACCAGTTTTCAGGAATTGGCCACCAATATTTCCCATAAAAGAGTGGGACAACTCGCCAAACAAAAAGGAAATAAAATGCTTGCCAAAATGTGCAGCGTTATTGCCGGGGACGAGATGAGGCATCACCTGGCATACAGGGAATTTGTAAAGACCATCTTTGAATATGATCCAAGCGAAATGATGTTGGCTTTCCAGGATATGATGAAGAAAAAAATCGTGATGCCGGCCCAATTCATCAGGGAATCCGGTCAGGAAATTGCATCTGCCTTTGAAAATTTCTCCAATGCCGCCCAGCGTTTAGGGGTTTATACCACCTATGATTATATAGATATCCTAAGAAAATTAAACGATTATTGGGAAATAGATAAATTCACCTCGCTTACGGATGACGCTGAAAAAGCCAGGGATTATTTGTTGGCTTTGCCCGATAGGATGACCCGAATTGCAAGTAGAATTGCCATTCCAAAAGACCAGCACCAGTTTAAATGGGTAGAGCCAAACGGACTTCTTTAAATTCCGGTTATTATTTTTAAATCATAGAAAAACCCGTTCCAAATATTTGGAACGGGTTTTTTCATTGAATCATTTCTAAATCAGCTATTCTCGATTTCCTTAATCCAGTATCATTTCCGGGATTTCTCCTTCCACGATCAAGGTGCCTTCCGTAGCCTTTATTATTTCGTCTACTGAAACTCCTGGCGCACGTTCCAATAATTTAAAACCTTTTTTGGTAACTTCAATTACAGCCAGTTCTGTTACGATTTTGGTGACACAACCTACTCCTGTTAATGGCAGGGAACACCTTTTAAGCAATTTTGATTCACCTGCCCGGTTGGTATGCATCATCGCCACAATAATATTTTCAGCAGAGGCCACCAGATCCATCGCCCCTCCCATTCCTTTCACCATTTTCCCGGGGATTTTCCAATTGGCAATATCTCCGTTTTCAGCCACTTCCATAGCTCCCAAAATGGTGAGATCTACGTGTTGTCCCCGAATCATTCCAAAACTCATTGCCGAATCAAAAAAACTGGCTCCGGGTAATGCCGTAATTGTTTGCTTACCGGCGTTGATCAAATCGGGGTCTTCGTCCCCTTCAAATGGAAAAGGCCCCATTCCAAGCACCCCGTTTTCGCTTTGAAATTCCACTTCTATATCCTCACGCACAAAATTCGCCACCAAAGTTGGGATCCCAATTCCAAGGTTGACATAATAACCGTCTTTTATTTCCTTTGCTATGCGTTTTGCAATTCCGTTTTTATCTAACATTTTTTTGATTTGAAAATTGGTTGATTTGAAGATTTGAAAATTCAAATCTTCCCTTTTTAACTACTAAATTGATTTTGAAATCAATATTCTTTAATTGATACTTTGAAAATTCTATGAATTCACGTTTTTTTCTATGTCCATCTGTATAATTCTCTTCCATAATTGAAAATGCCCTATTTAGTGAAAATATCATTTAGCTAATGTGGACTTCTTTGTATTGCAAACCATCTGGACGCACACAAAAAAGTGTACTAAATATTTGTCTTGTAAATCGAGTTTATTCATCTTAGTTGAATAATTTTATATAATAATCAAACACATACACTTTGCCTCTTTTGCCTCCTGTTATTTCTTTTAAAACTTCCAGATTTACTAATTCCTCTAAAATTTTATAAGCAGTCGCTTGTGAAACATTTGTTATTTCTACTATTTTAACAGCATTTACGATGGGTTTTTGGTAGAGAAATTCCATAATATTTAACAAATGATGACTACGATTATTTGTTTTTTGAATTTTTTCTTCTACCTCTTTTTTGAGTTTTAATACAGCATCAAAAGTTTCAATCCCATTTTTAGCGGTTTCGATGATACCTACCAGGAAAAACTTGAACCATTGTTTTAAATCATTTTTGGATCTAACATTCATTAAATTGTCATAATACAACTGCCTATTTCGTTCAAAAAAATCGGATAAATACAAAATTGGTTTTTTGAGTATGGTTTTATCTACTAAATACAGCGTTATCAGTAATCTACCAACCCTGCCGTTACCATCTAAAAAAGGGTGAATGGTTTCGAATTGATAATGGATTAAGGCAATTTTGAGTAAATCGGGAAAATAAAATTCCTCATTGTGAGCAAACTTTTCCAAATCTCCCATTAACCCGGCCAATGAATTATGCCCCGGAGGAATAAAAGTGGCATCACTTATAGAAGCACCACCAATCCAGTTTTGACTGGTCCTGAAATCGCCAGGCTGCTTGTTTTGTCCTCTTACGCCTTGCAAAAGAATTTTATGCGTTTCCTTGATTAATCGGGTGGAGAACGGAAGAGTTTCGAGTTGTTTGATAGCCGTTTTCATAGCTTCTATATAGTTTTGAACTTCTTCCCAATCGTCTCTTTTGTCTAAAACTATATCTTCTTTATCTAAAAGGGCTTCTTCTATATTAGTTTGTGTTCCCTCAATTTTGCTGCTTTGTGTAGCTTCTTTGAGCACGTGCATACTGATAAACAAATCGATGTTTGGAATGTACCCGGAATACATATCCAACCTGCCCAATTGCCTGTCAGCCTTGGATAGCAGTTGTTGAATTTCCATATCGTCCAGGAACCACTGCTTGTTTATTAAAGTAGGTTGAAAACTTTTGTAAAAGCCTTGATTTTGATAATTACCCGATTTGTAATTTTTCATTTGCCTTGAATTTTAAAACAAAGATATATGTTATTTTAAAAAAATGCATATTTCTATAATAAGAACATTGTTTATTTTAAAATATGTTACTTTTTTATAATAACGCCATTGCTTATTTAAAAAACAGTTCTTTTTTTAAATAAGACAAGTGCTGTTTTAATTATTCCCGGTTTTTTTGAAATAAGGGGTTTGCTTATTTAAATTTGTTGTAATTTTTAATTGACCTGTTACTACATCATTTAGAAATCTTTTCCGTAATTCCTTTAAAACAGCTATTTGTGTATTGATAATGGCAACAATTTTATCAATGGTTTGGTTTTTTTTGCCTAAATATTTTTCGATTTTGCTTTGTTCTTTTAATGGCGAAAATGCTATTTTGATAACTCCCGTTTTATTATTCAAAATCTTTACACCATTTGTATCAATTCTTATTATGAGTAGCGCTTTTTTGCAAAGCATAAACTGCACTTATGGATGTCCCACTTTTAAAAGCTGGGAAGCCATTTCGTACTTGTGTAATGCCTCAACTTTTCTGAATAATCTATAACTTCCAAAGCGAAACTAAAGGTTTTATTTACAATTAAATTTCCCTTATCATTTCTCATGATTCAAATTTTCAAATTTTTTTTCCTCACCGTTCCCTATTGAAAAACTGAAAAAGTCCCGCAGATCCCGCAGATTGACGCCGAAGATTTTCAAATTATCACATTCTCAAATCTTCAAATTAATCTTTCTTTCTCACAGTTCTCTGCTCAATTCGTTTCTCGTAATTTTTACCCTGAAAAATACGTTGAACAAAAATTCCGGGAATGTGAATTTGATTTGGATCCAGTTCCCCGGGTTTTACCAATTCTTCAACTTCAACAACAGTTATGGTAGCTGCACCGCACATTAACGGATTAAAATTTCGGGCTGTCCCTTTAAAGATCAGGTTTCCGACCTCATCGCCTTTCCATGCTTTTACAAAGGCAAAATCGGCTTTGTAAGCTTCTTCCAACACGTACATTTTGCCGTTGAATTCACGGGTTTCTTTCCCATTGGCTACTTCTGTACCATAGCCTGCAGGGGTATAAAT
>JAENXB010000206.1 GCA_016649785.1 Flavobacteriaceae bacterium | reverse complement strand
TTTCCGAAGAGGCTTTTTCAGGAAAAGAGGGAACCGTGATCGCCGATTCAGCTTTCTTAAGCGGATTGCCTTACAAACAAGCCTTGGAAAAAGCCATCCAGGAACTTGAGAAATTAGGTCAGGGAAAAGGGAAAATAAATTACAGGTTGCGGGATGCGGTATTTTCGCGTCAGCGATACTGGGGAGAACCGTTCCCGGTGTATTATGTAAATGGCATGCCGCAAATGATAGATGATAAACATTTGCCTTTGCGCTTGCCCGAAATAGAAAAATACCTGCCTACAGAAGAAGGCGAGCCGCCTTTGGGAAGAGCAGAGAAGTGGTACTGGGATGAAGATAAGAAAGAGGTAGTTTCTAAAAAAGAATTTGAGAGTACTTCCATCAAAAAAGGAGGGAGCCTTGAACTCAACACCATGCCGGGATGGGCTGGAAGTTCATGGTACTTTTTTAGATATATGGATTCCGAAAACCAGGAGCGTTTTGTTTCAGAAGAAGCTCAAAAATACTGGGAAAATGTAGATCTGTATATTGGAGGAAGCGAACATGCTACCGGCCACTTATTGTATTCCAGGTTCTGGACAAAATTCTTAAAGGATCGCGAATTTGTAACAGTGGAAGAACCTTTTAAAAAGCTGATCAACCAGGGAATGATTTTGGGAATGAGTGCTTTTGTATACCGAATTTACTTGAAAGTTAAAGACAAATCAAAGGTTGTAACTGAAAATGGAAAAGATTCTTATTTAATCAAAGAATTAGTATTTTCTTCAGATAGGTCAAACGTTTATGTTTCTTTCAATTATCTCACAGAAATCTCAGGTGGAATAAAACCAGTAAATAATGAAGCTGGGTTGGTTTTAGATGCTAAAAATTTAGATCTTTCAAAAAGTTTATTAGAAAAATATAGTGTTGGAGAAGGGATAATTTCAAAAGTTATAAGTGGTGATTTTCTTTTAGAAATTAGTTATGACCCAATTAGAGTTCCTGTTCAATATTTAGAGAATGATAATTTAAAAATTGATAAGGCGAAAGAATTTCACCAGTTTACGGATGCTGAATTTATAACCTTGGACAACGAAGTATTTATTGTAGGCCGCGAAGTGGAAAAAATGTCCAAATCCAAGTACAATGTAGTGAGCCCGGACGAGATTTGCGAGCAATATGGCGCAGATAGTTTGCGGCTTTACGAAATGTTCCTTGGGCCCCTGGAACAGGCAAAACCCTGGAATACCGCGGGAATTACAGGAGTGCATGGTTTTCTGAAGAAACTCTGGAAACTATACAGCAAGGAGAATAGTTTTGAAGTTTCTGAAGGAAAAGCATCCGCCGAAAACTTAAAGACACTACATAAAACCATCAAAAAAGTCACGGAAGATATTGAAGATTTCAGTTTCAATACTTCGGTTTCAAGTTTTATGATCTGTGTAAACGAACTTATGGCCCAAAAATGCGATCAGCGGGAAGTTTTGGAACCATTGGCGATTTTAATCGCGCCTTATGCGCCGCATATTGCCGAGGAATTGTGGCAAAAACTGGGACATAATGAGTCGGTTACAACTGCTGCTTACCCGGAATTTGAAGAGGAATACCTTGTGGAAAGCAACAAGGAATACCCGATCTCATTTAACGGAAAAACGCGGTTTACCCTGGAATTGCCTTTGGATTTGAGCAAAGAAGAGATAGAGGAAGCCGTAATGGCCAACGAAAAGACCAAAAATCAGCTGGAAGGAAGAACGCCTAAAAAGATTATTGTTGTCCCCGGGAAAATCGTGAATATTGTGGGGTAATTTTAGCGTAAAACGAAGATGTAATTCTATTGAAGCTTTTCTTTATATTTGATATATGGAATATCTATTTATAGGACTTGCGGCAGGAGCCATACTCGCATATTTGATATTTGCGAGATTTAACAAATTCCGCAGAAAAGAACGCACCGACGAACAATCGTTGATATTGATCGATAAGATCAAAAGCGTTTGCAAGTTAATTACTGTTGAAGGCGATTTTTCTGAGATCTATCATTATGAAAATCTCAAGGAAAAATACGTGAGTCTTTTCTTTGGAAAGAAAAAGGCCATTATCCTCATAAATGCGAAAGCTCATATAGGTTTTGATCTCAGTAAAATAAGGATGGAAAGCGATAATGAGGCTAGAAGAATAATCCTCACTAATTTTCCTCAGCCGGAAATATTAACCGTAGAAACCGATTTTAAATATTATGATAAGCAGGAAGGCTGGGCAAATCCTTTTACCACTTCAGATCTAACGGATATCACCCAGGATGCCAAAAAGCATATTGTCGATAAAATTCCGGGAAGTGGATTGATAGAAAAAGCCAATAAAGAAGCCTTAGGCACTATTTTGCTCATAGAAAAAATCGTTGAAACCATTGGTTGGAAACTGGATTATACCGCACTGGAAACAAATGTTTCGGAAAATCCGAAACTAAATGAATAACTGGCTTTCCTTTGGGAAGTAATCAACCTGGGTTCCTATGGATATTGAAACTTTCAGAAATTATTGCCTTTCCAAAAAAGGCGTTACCGAGGATCTTCCATTTGGTCCCGGTACCCTGGTGTTTAAAATTATGGGAAAAATGTTCGCCCTGGCTTCGCTTGATGAGGTTCCCCTAAAAGTAAACCTGAAATGCGATCCGGAAGAGGCGCTCACTTTACGGGAGGAATATCCTGAATGGATCCTGCCCGGATATCATATGAATAAAATGCACTGGAATACCCTTGTGCTGGACGGGAATCTTCAAAAATCGCTTGTATTCAGGCTTGTAGATCATTCCTATGATTTGGTGCTTCAGGGCTTGCCGAAAAAACTTCAACAGGAGCTGAAAGCCCTCTAATTAATGCGTATTAGATTTATGACAGTATTTGAATTTTATACCCGCGAAAAATATAATCAGCAACAGAATTTAGATAAAGCCAATAGCCGGCTTAATATTTCCAGTTTGGTAAGATTGCTTGTGTTTCTGGCAACGGCTTTCGGAATTTATTATTTTTTCGCGGAACCAAAAATAGCCGGCCTGATCACTTTTATAGGGGTTATTGTCTTTTTATTTCTGGTTTCCCGACATACCAATCTAAAATATAAACGCGATAAGATCCTTGAACTTGTAAAACTAAATGAGACCGAACTCAGGGTTTTAAAACGGGATTTCGCAGATCTTCCAGCGGGAAACGAGTTTGCAAACCCATTGCATCCCTATAGTCAGGATATTGATTTGTTTGGGGAAGGATCCTTTTTTCAGTATTTGAACAGATCGGCTTTAAAAGAAGGAAAAAACAAATTGGCGCATTTGTTGACCGAAAATTCAATTGTTGAAATCAGTAAAAAACAGGATGCAATAAGGGAATTATCCGAAAAAGTGTTGTGGCGACAGGAATTTTCGGCGGTGGCAAAATTGGTAAAGACCGAAACTCCTTCAAGCCAGGTTGCAGGCTGGTTCAAAAATTACAAAATCTTCGTTCCTAAATTCATCAGTTGGCTTCCCTGGGTGGTTTCAGTAGTATCCCTTGCTTTGATAATAGGTTTCTTTACAGATTTGATTACCGGGCTGCAATTGTTCTTATGGTTTATAGCCGGGTGGCTTTTTAGTGGGATATATCTTAAAAATATCAACTTGCTCTCCGGAAGCGTGAGCAGGGTGCAGGACACTTTCCACCAATATTACCAATTGTTGGAAATGATCGAAAACACCACATTTCAATCGGAATTCCTAAAAGGGAAACAAGCAGAAATACTCTCGGAAAAGAACAAAGCTTCCCAGGTTTTAAAGAAATTTTCAAAGGCAATAGATTCTCTGGACCAGAGAAACAATATGATCTTCATGGCTGTTGGGAACGGGTTTTTGCTGTGGGATCTCAGGCAATCCTATCGCCTGGAAAAATGGATCTCTGAATACCAGGAAAATGTAAAAAATTGGTTTGAGGTGATCGAATTTATGGATGCTTTCAACAGCCTGGGGAATTTTGCGTTTAATCATCCGGATTATGTTTTTCCCAATATCACTCATGGGGAATATGTGATTAAAGCAACCCGGATCGCCCACCCGCTTTTGGATCCTGAAAAAAGGATCCCGAATGACTTCAAGATTAAGAACGAGTCATTTTTTATAATTACTGGAGCCAATATGGCCGGGAAAAGCACATTTCTGCGAACGGTATCCCTTCAAATAGTTATGGCAAATCTCGGAATGCCGGTTTGCGCCACTACCTGCGATTATAATCCTATCAAGCTTATCACCAGCATGCGCACCACCGATTCCTTGAATGATGATGAATCCTATTTCTTTTCAGAATTAAAACGCCTTCAGTTTATTGTCAATGAAATTAAAACGGATAAATATTTCATCATTTTAGACGAAATCTTAAAAGGCACGAACAGTACCGATAAAGCCATTGGTTCCCGAAAATTTATCCAGAAACTGGTCAAATCAAAATCTACCGGGATTATAGCAACACATGACCTGAGTTTATGCGAAGTTGCCGAAGAATTACCGCAGGTTGAAAATCATTATTTTGATGCTGAAATTATTGAGGATCAGTTGTATTTTGATTACAAGTTTAAAGATGGAATTTGCCAGAATATGAATGCGTCTTTTCTGCTGAAGAAAATGAATATCGTAGATTGAGAAATCCTGATTTTTATTAGTGCATCAGTGGCAAAGATGATTTCTTTGAGAAGTCATAATTTTGATATAATAGTCGGAACTTAACCCACATTGCAGCCCAAATGTTAAAAAATGATCTAAAAGTGTTAAAAAAAGGGTGGTTTTAGGGGTAGATTGGGGGAAAAAGCGTTGAAACGCCCTGTTTTCGTTACGTTTTGATTTGTAGTACACAGGGGGGTGT
>JAENXB010000056.1 GCA_016649785.1 Flavobacteriaceae bacterium | reverse complement strand
GAATATGGAATAAATAAAATTATAGAGTTCTACTACAACTTAAGCATGAGAATTCTTGTTTTCTGGGATTCTTTTATCGGTTTATTAAACTTTTTTCTAAGAATCATCGAAAACGATATCGTTAAATTCAGGCTAAAACTATCTGAATTAAGCCCAATATAAGGCCGTTAATTGTATCTTGCTGTCCTGTTAAAAAAATAATTAAAATTTAAATTATGAGTATAATTATAAATATACACGCACGTCAAATATTTGACTCAAGAGGAAATCCAACAGTAGAAGTAGATGTGATGACAGAAAATGGAGTATTGGGAAGGGCGGCTGTACCCTCAGGAGCTTCAACAGGGGAACACGAAGCTGTAGAACTTCGTGATGGCGGTAAAGAGTTTATGGGAAAAGGTGTTTTAAAGGCCGTAGAAAATGTTAATACAACCATAGCCGAAGAATTATTGGGATATTCTGTATTCGACCAGAATTTAATCGATCAGGTAATGATAGATCTTGACGGAACCCCAAACAAAGCAAAACTTGGCGCGAATGCCATTTTAGGCGTTTCCATGGCTGTAGCAAAAGCTGCTGCCAATGAACTTAATATGCCTTTATACAGATATATTGGTGGTGTGAGCGCAAATACGATTCCCGTGCCAATGATGAACATTATAAACGGTGGCTCTCACAGTGACGCGCCTATCGCATTTCAGGAGTTTATGATCATCCCGGTAAAAGCAAAAAGCTTTTCTCATGCATTGCAAATGGGAACGGAAATATTCCACAACCTTAAAAAAGTGTTGCACGACAGAGGGTTAAGTACTGCTGTAGGTGATGAAGGTGGTTTCGCTCCAACTTTAGACGGAACCGAAGATGCTCTGGAAACTATTTTGTTGGCTATTGAAAAAGCCGGTTACAAAGGTGGGGATGATGTGATGATTGCTCTTGATTGTGCCGCTGCTGAATTCTTTGAAAACGGAAAATACGATTATACAAAATTTGAAGGTGATAAAGGAATTATAAGGACCAGTGAAGAACAAGCCGATTATCTTGCAGAGCTGTCTTCAAAATATCCTATTATATCTATTGAGGATGGAATGGATGAAAACGATTGGGAAGGTTGGAAATATTTAACCGATAAAATCGGGGATAAAGTTCAGTTGGTAGGAGACGATTTATTTGTAACCAATGTAGAGCGTCTTTCCCGCGGTATTAAAGAAGGTATAGCAAACTCAATTCTAATAAAATTAAACCAGATCGGGACTTTGACCGAAACTATTTCAGCAGTAAATATGGCCAAAAATGCCGGATATACCACTGTAATATCTCACCGTTCCGGAGAAACCGAGGATACCACCATTGCCGATTTGGCCGTGGCCCTTAACACCGGACAGATAAAAACCGGATCAGCTTCAAGAAGTGATCGTATGGCAAAATACAACCAGCTTTTGCGTATTGAAGAAGAATTGGAAGGGGTAGCCTATTATCCTCAGGAAAACGCCTTTAAAATAAAATAAGATCAATATTTATTTGAACTAAAAAAGCCTTTCTACTTAGAAAGGCTTTTTTTTGTAATATTTAGGTTTTCATTAAAATTAGAAATATTATTTAATTATCTTTTGTGTTGAAGTAAAAACCTAACATAATAGTTTAAATTAAATGTATAATTTTCTTTTTGTAGCCTCAGAAAATGATGCCATACCCCATTGTAAAGCTGGTGGAATGGGTGATGTTATAAGAGATGTCCCCCGCCAGATTTCAGAACGTGGCGATAAAGTTCACGTAATTGTTCCTTCTTATTCCAGATTGCACCATAAAGGAATTTTTAAGACACATCTTAATTTTCAGCTCAGGGGTGTAACCTATGTAGCCGATTTATATGAGGTTCCTCCTAAAAAGGAATTCAGGAATATTTATCATTATGTAATTCATCATCCGGAAATTAAGGCCGGGGATATCGCCCATATTTATCATAACGATATTGAAGAACCTTTTTACACCGATACCATAAAATTCATTATATTTTGCACTGCTGTGGCAGAGGCTATTAAACACGGTGCTTTTGGAAAATTAGATATTGTCCATTTACATGACTGGCATACAAGTATGCTTTTGTTTTTAAAAAAATATCATCCCTCTTATAAAATATTAGGAGATATTCGGTTTGTATATACTATCCATAATCTGGCAATTCAGGGAATTCGTCCTTTTGAGAATAATTACTCTTCAGTTAAAAATTGGTTTCCCAATGTTTCCTTCAACACTAAAGAATTGATGGATCCCCGATATCAGGATTGCATTAATTTAATGGCGGTAGGAATTAGACTTGCAGATGCTGTGCACACTGTCTCCGCCTCTTATAAAGAGGATATTTTACATCCCAGCAGTCCGCCGGAATTTATTGGAGGTGAAGGTTTGGAAGAGGATTTACGACTTGCCGATAATGAAGGCCGTTTTTTTGGCATTCTAAATGGATCCAATTATAGCAATATAAGGAGATCCAAAAAGGATAATTTGTTTTCTCATGTGATAACGGCCATTTTTCATTGGCTTCAACAGGAATCCAAAAAATATAAGGCAGATTTTTTAGCGCATACCGGAGAAAAATTGATTCCCTATTTAAAAAATAAACCGCGATTTATCTGCTCGAGTGTGGCCAGGTTAACCGAACAGAAATTTTATTTTTTCAAACGTTCTCCTGATGCGCTTATCGAGATCCTGGAAAAGCTTGATAAAATAAATGGGATTTTTATTTTACTGGGTACAGGTGCCCCGGAATATGAGGAATTGTTCAGAAAAATTAGTCATAAATACCAGAATTTTCTGTTTATCAATGGGCAATCTGAGGATGTTATTGATTCCATTTATCTGGAATCTGACCTATATTTTATGCCCAGTTTGTTTGAGCCTTGCGGAATAAGCCAAATGCTTGATATGAGGAACGGGACTCCTTGCCTGGTTCATAAAACAGGAGGATTGAAAGATACGGTAGAAGATAGGGTTACCGGATTTACTTTTGATGGGGAAACCTATGATGAAAAAATAAAAAATATGGTTTCTGCCTTTGATAATGTCCTGGAAATTTTTATAAATGATAAGTCAGCCTGGAATAAAATTGAGTTGAATGCCAAAAAAATGAGATTTACCTGGAAGAAATCAGTAGATGAATATTACAGGTATTTATACTCAATTAACCCATAACTTTACAATTATCATTTTTATTCAAAATAAAGCATTTTTAATGAATTTTTCTTAATATTCTTACCCACTCTGTACCATCTATTAATGGTAAATTTTGTATTTTTAGCTACGAATAGAAAAAACATAAAAAAACTAATTATATGGAAGTAATGAATGAAAAGAAAGTAATTGCTACACTGGAGGTTGATGGGAAAAAACATGAATTTCCTGTAATTACTGGAACCGAAAATGAAGTTGCTATTGACATTAAAAACTTAAGAGCACAAACAGGAATAATTACCCTGGATCCCGGATATAAAAACACAGGAAGTTGTGAGAGCGCAATCACTTTTCTTGACGGAGAAAAAGGTATTTTAAGATACAGGGGTTATTCAATTGAAGATTTGGCAGAAAAAGCCGATTTTCTGGAAGTTGTATTTTTGTTGATTTTTGGAGAATTACCAACAAAAAATGAATTGGACAATTTTAAAACCGATATCCTGGGACAAAGTGACGTTAATCAGGATATGAAGAAGGTTATTGCAGGTTTTCCAACTTCTGCCCACCCAATGGGGGTGCTTTCCTCTTTGACCAGCGCTCTTACCGCCTTCAATCCAAAATCTGTAAACGTAGATTCTGAAGAGGATATGTACAAAGCCATTGTAAAAACACTGGCTAAATTCCCAACTATTGCTGCCTGGACCTTGCGTAATAGAAATGCTCTTCCTTTAAAAAACCGTGATAAAAATTTGGGATTTGAAGAAAGCTTTTTAAAAATGATGTTTGAAAAACCGGGTGAAGAGTATAAATCAAATCCGATTGTGGTAGATGCGTTGAATAAATTATTAATTCTGCACGCAGATCACGAACAAAACTGTTCCACTTCAACCGTGCGAATGGTAGGTTCTTCCCAGGCTGGTTTATTTGCTTCTATTTCTGCGGGTGTTTCGGCTTTATGGGGTCCACTTCACGGTGGTGCGAACCAGGCTGTAATTGAAATGTTGGAAGAAATTGAAAAAGATGGCGGCGATACTTCAAAATTCATTAACAAAGCAAAAGATAAAGAAGATCCATTTAGATTGATGGGCTTTGGTCACAGAGTGTACAAAAACTTTGATCCACGCGCAAGAATTATCAAAAAAGCGGCAGATGAAGTTTTAAGTGATCTAGGTGTGAACGATCCAATTTTGGGCATTGCCAAAGCGCTTGAAAAAGCAGCTTTGGAAGATCCATATTTTGTTGAGCGTAAATTATATCCAAACGTAGATTTCTATTCAGGAATTATCTATCGTGCCATAGGAATTCCTACCGAAATGTTTACCGTATTATTTGCAGTAGGACGGCTTCCAGGATGGATCGCTCAATGGAGAGAAATGCGATTGGGAAAAGAACCAATTGGACGACCTCGCCAGGTGTATATTGGAGAAAATCTTCGTGAATTCAAAGACCTTGAAAATCGATAAATCGAAATTTCATAATATCAAAAAAGCCTCATTTCGCGATGGGGCTTTTTTTATTTGTGCTATTTATTCAGAAATTATGAAAATTGGATATTACTAGGAAAGCCTCATTCTTAAAAGGAATCGTATTTGGGCTGAGTGACTAAAATTAGAAAAATTATTTGTTATAAATGTGGTTATAAAAAAGCACTTAAATTTATAAATATGTAGCTGTTATTTAATTCTTAAAAAGATGAAGAAATAAACGCTATTCAATTAAGATGAAAAGATTCTTTTCCGATGGAGGTTTATTTATATTTGTAGAAAAAATCAGGAATGCTAAAATTGAATATTACCAGTGAAACGGCTCCTTTAAAGGCTGTAGTCTTGGGGACTGCCATAAGTAATGGACCCACACCGGATCTTGCGGAGGCTTATGACCCAAAATCGGCTCAGCATATCAAGGCAGGGACTTATCCGGTAGAAAAAGATATGGTGGCTGAGATGGAAGCGGTGGCAGCCGTTCTAGAGAAATATAATGTAAAAGTTTACAGGCCGAAGCTTATAGAAGATTACAACCAGATCTTCACCCGGGATATCGCTTTTGTACTTGAAGATAAATTCATAAAAGCAAATATTTTACCCGACAGGGATGAGGAAATTGAAGCGATAAACCACGTAATTGAGCAAATTGATCCGAAAAAGATAATAAACCTTCCCGAAGATGCACATATTGAAGGAGGAGATGTTATGCCGTACAAGGAATATATTTTGATTGGCACTTATAAAGGCGATGATTATCCTGAATTTATTACAGCAAGGACCAACATGAAAGCCGTTGCCGCCTTGCAGAAATTATTTCCGCATAAAAAGGTGGTTTCTTTCAGTTTAAAAAAATCCAATACTGATCCCCGGGAAAATGCATTACACCTGGATTGCTGTTTCCAACCGGTGGGAAAGGATAAGGCAATTATCTATAAAGGGGGTTTTTTAATTGAAGAGGAATACAACTGGCTGGTGAATTTAATCGGAAAAGAAAATATTTTTGAAATTACACAGGAAGAAATGTACAATATGAATTCCAATATCTTCTCTATTTCTGAAGAAGTGGTTATTTCGGAAAAAAACTTTACCCGGTTGAACTCGTGGTTACGGGAACAAAACATCACAGTGGAAGAGGTTCCTTATGCTGAAATTTCCAAACAGGAAGGACTTTTAAGATGTTCTACCTTGCCACTAATTAGAGAATAAGAAACAATTATTATGGAACAAATAACAAATACCGTTTTAATGGTTCGGCCGGTTGCTTTCAGGATGAATGAGCAAACAGCGGTGAACAACTTTTTTCAGGAAAAACTTCAACTCAAAAATGAAGAAATAAATAAAAAGGCCCAGGAGGAATTTGATTCTTTCGTGAAAAACCTGGAGTCTGTTGGAGTAAATGTGGTGGTGGTGAATGACAAAAAGGAATTGGATACCCCAGATTCTATATTTCCCAACAACTGGGTTTCCTTTCACCAGGACGGAACAGCTGTGGTTTATCCTATGTTTGCCGAAAACAGGCGGCGGGAGAGAAGAATGGATTTCTTTGAAGAACTGGAAAGCCGGGGTTTTAAAATAAATGAAGTTTTAGATTATACAAAGGCAGAAGAGGAAGATGTTTTTCTTGAAGGAACAGGCAGTATGATCCTGGACAGGGAAAATCAAAAGGCATATTGTGCTTTATCTCCTCGTGCAGATGAAGATTTGTTGATAGAATTTTGTGAAGATATGGAATTCACACCGGTAATTTTCTCTGCGTATCAGGACGTTGAAGGAAAAAGAAAACTCATTTATCACACGAATGTGATGATGTGTGTAGCCGATGAATTTGCGGTAATTTGTCTGGATTGCATAGACGATAAGAAAGAGCGCAATAATGTAAAAAGACATTTAAAAGAAGATGGTAAGGAAATTATTGAAATTACCGAAGCCCAGATTCATGAGTTTGCAGGCAATATGTTACAGCTTAAAGGCGCGAACGATAAAAAATATCTTGTAATGAGCACAACTGCTCACAAAAGTTTAACCAGGGATCAGATAAGGAGAATTGAAAAGCACTGCGAAATTTTAAGTTCAGACATAAATTCAATTGAAACCTGTGGAGGCGGAAGTGCCCGCTGTATGATGGCAGAAGTTTTTTTACCGAAAGCCTAACATTCTTAAAATTTATTTAAAAAAGGGGGCTGATTTTTTCATAAAGTCAGCCCCCTTTTTTATAAAACTTAAAATTTAAGCTATTTATATTTTTTCATGGGCTCCAATGTCATTTGAGCTGGTTTGGGATAGATTACTTCCATAAAAATCGCGGGTCCCCTGTCTAAAGAAAAACTTATCCCGGCATTTAAAGCAGGAGAATCGGCTTTTAATTTATAAGCATCTAAGGAGGATAATTTATTGTCAAAACCTATAATTCCTCCATTTCCCTTACTGGTTAACATTGGTTTGCCTTGATAACCTACAGGAAAATTTTCGAAGGTTTCATTACCTGTTCCTCTAAAATTCTCCAAAGAATTATATGTGTTTCCATTATAGTTTATTCTGAATATTCCCGAAGTATAATATAGATTTCCTGCAAAATTTCCTGCGTAACCACTCGGCACATCAATTAGATCGGCTCCGTTTTCAGCAAACAGGATGTTGTTGTAAAAATTTATGTTGTTGCTCACGGGTTTCCATAAGGTATATTTAATAGTTGCAGAATTTGTATTTGTAGCCTGTTCGCTCAAATAAAAGGTGTTGTTATACACATAAATATCTTTCATAGACAAAGAGTTTTGTCCATTAAACAAACTAACGCTTCCACCGTTTGTTCCTGCATCATTTTGACTAATGTTATATCTCACGGTTATATTTTGCATAGGTCGCGCTCCTGTGAATTGTCCTACAAGAAATCCCGAACCATCATTGTCATGGGAATAATTATATTGCATAATTCCGTTTGTAACACCGCCATCCATATCAAAACCTCCTCCATCACAACCGGTTCCGGAGCTGATATTATAGGCTTCAGAAAATTGAATTGTCACCTGGTCTGCATCCCAATACCAAATTCCTACAGGGCCGCCACAATTGGTATTTCCACTACCGGAGTTGTAAACGGTACAATGTTCTATAGTTGAGTTTTGAACATCGGATAAAACAATGCCATTGCCGGAGTGTGAATTCTTGCTATAGCCTTTTATATTATAGACTTCACAATTTCTAACCGTGATATTGGAATGGGCATAACCGGTTTTTGTGGAGGAAAATTTGCCGTAAGAAGATATTCCCATATCAAGAATATCGTGAACTTTATTGTTTTCTATCAAAACATTGCTGAACCCCGAGTTTTCGTTCCAGGCTCCTATAACAATACCGAAATCTTTAAATCCGTAAACTTCAGAATTGGTGATTTCAATAAAATCTAATTTTATATTGCCGGCAAGATCGTTATAAAACTGAATTCCGGAATTAGTATTGGTGTTCATGCCATTTCCGGCAATTATTAAATTATCTATGATAATCCCCGAAGTATTATAGGCATAAATACCAAAACGGCTACCCGCATTAATAGTTGCTTTTCCGGTGCCGTAAGATGATATTTTGATAGCATTTGCGCTGTTGTTGCCATCCTTGTCATCAAGGTAAATGTTGCCGTTGTAACTATTATTTCCTTCAAAAAGTACTGCGTCACCAGGTTTTAGATCAATGCTATTTATTTTGGAGATGGATTGCCAGGCATCCTGGGGCGAAATTCCGGTATTTGTGTCGTTCCCCGAAGGGCTTACAAAGTAGGTTGTATTAGGACAAGTTTTATCGCTGTTAAATTCTCCTTTTATTGAACCAAAATCGGAAGAAGTATATTCAAAAACTCCGGATATGCCGGAACACTTTGCACTTTCGCTTCCTTCAGCCGTATAGCGGTGTACGCCGGTCCAGGTGATAGGTTCGGTTGTAAGGTTTTCACCACTTTTAATTACACAAAATGTATATTGCCCATTAGAGGTGCAACTCTCATTAACCAGCAGTTGTGTGTCGACTAAAATTCCCACAAGTGCCTGAATACTAATGTTGGTATTCCCATCAGCTGTAGTTAGCAACATATTAAATGTTCTTTCCACATTGTTTAACTCAATTCCATTTATGGAAGAATTTTGATCCTGGCAGTTGGTACAAACATAGGTTCCTGTCACTGGAGTCACAGGTGAATCTGCTGTTTCCTGAGCCGCTAAGATAGCAGCTGATTGGCCTTGAAAAACAACATCTGTTATTAGCGGATTATTGTTTTCATCAAGGCTAAAGGTAAAAGTAAGATCTTTCGATCCAAAAACTAATTTGAAATCGGCGCTTTTTTGTATTAATTTCTCTGCCTGGCTTCAAATACTTCGCCTGTTTGAAGGGTAATTGTCCCGACAGCGGCTTTATTAAGTTCAATGAGATCCCCTTTCCCGCGTGGAAGTCTAAGTTCGAATATCCCCCTGAATTTTGAATTTTGAGTTGCGAAAATTCCTTTGTAAACCGTTGAAGTACCGCTAATTTCCCCGACTATATTTTTCTCCGGCTCCTCGGTAATATCTGTATCTACACTACAGGAATATAGAATAAAGAATAAGAACAGGAAGGAAAAACTCCTGAGGATAGTTAATCCGCGGATTGGATTTCGCGATGTAGTTATTGGGGTCATAGCGCGCATATTTTAATTTGCAGTATCAATTGAAGGTCTGATCAAATTGTATTAACATTATTTTAAGAAGATTTTTCCTGCTTTTAATTTTGAATCCGAAAATTATTTGAGATAATTTCCTGAGACAATTCCTTGAATATTCCATAAATCAATCGGCTTAGCTCACAAATTATTTGAAACCAGAACTTTGTGATGTAAAAATATTTTCATAGGAGTAAAAAAGTAATGGGCAAATAACGCTCAATATCAGATGAAAAGCAAAAATAATCGATGAACGGCACTTTTATTTTATAAATGTTTGTTAAAATTGATTGAATGTGTCTTACGCGGAGTTTGAAGTTCTTATAAACACTTATTGGAAAGGAAAACAGGGAATTATAACAAGCGCCATTTTTGAAAAATTAAGAAAGAATAAAGCTTTTCAAATCGAACATTCAAAAGTTTCGAGGCGAAAGCAACTCCTAAATTTTTTTATCCAATAAATCAGAAATAAAATGGTTACTTTCACTATAAATATTAAAACTTTAAAAAAATGAACGATACCAATCTTCTTAAAAATGTTCTTAGAATTGTGTTATTAATTGTCGGTGTGTTATTGGTAGGATATGGTTTATATACCTTGTTTACGCCAGAAGTTATTATGCAGGCCGGTCCCTTAAAAGTAGAAGCACAAGGAGATAAAACCCAATCTTATGCGATGATCGGTTTAGGGATTTTAGCTCTTATAGGTGGTGTAGCTTTCAGAAAAAGGTAAAAGTCAATTAATCAAGGATTTTTCCAAGTACAACAATTACCGAGGAACTGATGTATTCTATCCCTATGGCAATTACAATAAAACCTATAATTCGGGAAATTGCGTTTATTCCGGAAGCTCCTAAATATTTCACAATGTAGTGTGCACTTTTTAGTACGGCAAAAGTGGCAAGGCAAACTGCTAAAATAGCAAGGACAGCAATAATTCGTTCTGAAAAAACATGGTATTCTTCATACATTCCAATCAGTAAAGAGATAGAACCGGGGCCGGCTAACATTGGGATGGCCAAAGGAGTTAAGGAAACTCCTTCCCGTTGAAAAGCGTCATCTTTCACCCTCTGTTTATCCATTCCTTTATGTTTGGAAAATGAACCCGTAAGAAGTGCAAAGCCTGAAGTTACTATAATAAGTCCCCCGGCAATTCTTAAAGATTCAATACTTATTCCGAAAAATTGAAGTAGATATCTCCCTGTAAAAAAGGAAATCACCAAAATTACAAAGATGTTGATGGAGGTAAGCAGGGAAGTTTTGGAACGTTCGGCCGGAGTATCTTCCTTGGTAAGCCCAACAAATATTGGAACCGTGCCCAAAGGATTCATCACTGAAAATAATGCTGCAAAAACATAGATAAATAATTCCATTTGTTTTTGCCGCAAAGTTGCATTGACTTTCGAAACTGCCTATTATTAAAAATTTAAGTTTGTATTAATAAATTCAGCCTTCAAATTGTAGTTTGTAAATAAATTGTCAGAGTAAATCCTCAACCTGGGTGGGGGCATTCCCGATTTTATAATCCAGGATCTTCATCATAAACTTATGTATGGAAGGATCGTCTGCCTTTACCTTGATAAAATAATGGTCTTTATAAATGGAATATTCCTGAGATTTTCCCTTGTATAAATTCAACTTGTAATAAGGAATTACCAGGGCGTATGTTTCCAATAATGCGCGGAACATGACAAGTATTCCATTGGGCCGCATTTCAATATTGCAAACATTGGTATTTTGGTCCAAAACCAATAAATTGTGAATGTCGATACTCACACTTGTAATATGCAATTTTGGGGAGCCGATACCTTTTAGTTTAAATCGCTCCAAAAGAGTAAAAGGATTTCCCACTTCGTCCTTTATCTTTTGGCGAATCTTGGGCTGATTATAACTAATATTCAATAACATCGCACATTTTTTATAAAGATACATATTTGAGGATAAAGCGCCTCAGCTTGCGCCTATTTTCCACTATCTTTGCGGCTTGAATTTATAAGAAAAAGATTAAAAAAATCTATAAATGAGCATTCAGGAAACCATTGAAAAGCAGGTAAAAAACGCGGTAACGCAGGTATATAAGATCACACTTGAACAGGTCGAATTCCAGCCTACCCGAAAGGATTTTGAAGGAGATATTACCCTGGTAACTTTCCCAATGTTGCGGCAAATAAAAACCAATCCGGTTCAATTGGGACAGGCAATTGGGGATTATTTGGTGGAGAACGTTCCTGAAGTTGTCCGGTTTAACGTGGTACAGGGATTCCTGAATATCGTGCTGAGCGACAAATATTTTCTCTCTTCATTTTTTGAAATAAAAAATCAAAAAGAATATGGACGGTATGAAATTACCGAAAATTCAAAAACCATTATGGTTGAATATTCCTCGCCCAATACCAATAAGCCGTTGCATTTGGGACATGTGAGAAATAACCTGCTGGGATATTCGGTAGCTGAAATACTAAAAGCAAGCGGGAATAAGGTTTACAAAACCCAGATCATTAATGACCGGGGTATACATATTTGTAAATCCATGTTGGCCTGGAAGCGTTTTGGAAATGGGGAAACTCCTGAAACTACCGGTTTAAAAGGCGATAAGTTGGTAGGAAATTATTACGTCAAATTCGATCAGGAATATAAGAAGGAAATTTCAGGATTAATTGCTGAAGGTAAATCTGAAGAGGAAGCCAAGGCACAAGCGCCTATTTTGATAGAAGCCCAGGAAATGCTCATCAAATGGGAAGCCGGAGATCCTGAGGTGATTTCCCTTTGGAAAAAAATGAATCAGTGGGTGTACGAAGGTTTTGAAAAAACATACAATGCTTTAGGCGTGGATTTCGATAAGAATTACTACGAAAGCGAAACCTATCTTTTAGGAAAAGAAGTGGTGGAACAAGGGTTGAAAAAAGGCGTTTTCTTTAAAAAAGAAGATGGTAGCGTTTGGATTGATCTTACCGCTGAAGGTCTGGACGAAAAAATTGTGTTGCGAAGCGATGGCACCGCAGTTTACATGACTCAGGATATTGGAACCGCCATTCAACGCGTAAAAGATTTTGATATAGATGGAATGGTATATACCGTGGGGAACGAACAGGATTATCATTTTAAGGTGTTGTTTTTAATTCTGAAAAAACTAGGATTTAATTGGTCGAATTATCTGTATCATTTAAGTTACGGAATGGTTGATCTGCCTGAAGGAAAAATGAAAAGCCGTGAAGGAACAGTGGTTGATGCCGATGATCTGATTGAGCAAATGAGAGATACTGCAAAAACTATTTCCGAGGAATTGGGAAAACTGGAAGGTTATTCTGAAGAGGAAAAAGAAGAATTATATAAGATAATTGGTTTGGGAGCATTAAAGTATTACATTCTCAAAGTGGATCCCAAAAAGCGTATTTTGTTCAATCCGGAGGAATCTGTCGATTTTCAGGGAAATACCGGGCCGTTTATCCAATATACTTACGCCAGGATCCAATCTATTCTAAGAAAATCAGGTTTTGATTATACTCAGGAACTCACAATAGATCAAGGCTATAATTTACATGAAAAGGAGAAAGGGTTGATAAAACAACTTCAACTATATCCCGAAACTGTGCAACTGGCCGCCGGGAATCACAGTCCGGCATTAATTGCCAATTACACCTACGATTTGGTGAAAGAATTTAATGCCTTCTATCAAAATGTTACAATTTTAGGAACAGAAGAAATAGAGGAGAAAAAATTCCGAGTTCAATTATCAGATTCAGTTGGAAAGGTAATTAAATCTGCTTTTCAGCTTTTGGGCATACAGGTGCCGGAGAGGATGTAAAAGCCCCCTAACCCCCGAAGGGGGGAATTAACGGAAAACGGAAAATAAAACTTTTCACTTCAGTATCAAATCATTAAATTTGCAATCTGCACTTTAGGAGCAGGAATATTAAAACACAGGAAAGAATATGTTTGATAATTTAAGCGATAAGTTAGAAAGTGCCTTACACGTCTTAAAAGGCCATGGGCAAATCACCGAGATAAATGTTGCAGAAACCTTAAAGGAAGTACGCCGTGCGCTGGTTGATGCCGATGTAAACTATAAAATAGCCAAAGAATTTACCTCCATTGTCAAGGAAAAAGCAATTGGTCAAAACGTGTTAACAGCCTTGAAGCCGGGGCAGTTAATGGTAAAACTGGTTAAAGATGAGCTTACCGAATTAATGGGGGGAGAGGCAGAAGGAATTGAT
>JAENXB010000270.1 GCA_016649785.1 Flavobacteriaceae bacterium | reverse complement strand
CATCAAAATAGTCATCAATTATACCAATTCGGTAATTCCCAATCTTAAATTCATATAAATGATAATTTCCCCAGCCCATAGCGATCTGAATGGTGTAATGCAATTCATAAAACGAGATCGAACTTTTTACCAAAACCCTTCTCCAAATAGGAGGAGTGGAATTTTTCAAAGAAATTTTAAGCTGAACTGCTCTTTCTTCCATAATTCTATATTTTAATGATTAATGATCTTTTTGAAATCCTTTCGTTCATTTATAAATACAATAAATAAGAACAAAGCTACAAAAGCTGTTCCTATAAAATAATTTTCCCTGAAAAATATAAAGGAAACAGCTGCAAATCCAATGGAAATAAGCAGGTACAAAAATAGGTTTTTAATGTTATATGGAACCGGGTAAAATTTTCTTCCGAAGAAATATGAAACCAGCATCATTGTACCATAAGCAGCGAGTGTGGTATAAGCCGAAGCCATAAAACCAATAACGGGAATGAGCCATAAATTGAGGCCAATGGTAATAATGGCACCAATAATTGATATGTACATCCCCAATTTTGTCCTGTCGGTCAATTTGTACCAAACCGAGAGATTGTGGTAAATCCCTAAAAATAAATTGGCCAGCAATACCACCGGTACAATTGAAATGGTAACCCAATAATCGGGATTTGGCACAATGAGCATTTTGAAAAAATCCAAATATACAACCATCACAATAAAGATGAGACTGCCTAAGATCACAAAATAATTGAGAATATTGGCATAGGTTTGTTTCGCATTTTCCTTGTTTGCCTGGTTAAAAAAGAATGGTTCTGCACCCAACCGAAAGGCCTGAACGAAAATGGTCATAAAAATAGCGAGTTTATAACAGGCTGCATAGGCACCCATAATTTCATCGGAAACCATTTCCTTCAACAGGATTTTATCCAGCATTTCATTGATCACAAAAGCAATCCCGGCGACCATCACCGGCCAGCCGTATTTCCACATTTGTTTAAAAATTTCGGTGCTGAATGCAATGCTCGTCCTGAAAAAGTACGGCAACAAGATCAGGAATGTAGCTCCGCTCGCGAGTAAATTGGCGAGAAAAATATACTGGACTTTGTCAGTTTCGGAATAGTTGTTTAAAATGAAATCGGGTATTAGTGAGGGATGCCTTGGCACTAACCACAAAAAGTAAAAATTGACCAAAACCACCAATACAATATTAAAGATCTTTACCGCAGCGAATTTAAGAGGCCTGTTTGATGCTCTTAAATAGGCGAATGGCACTACTACCAAAGTGTCCAGGGCCAAAATCCCCAAAAGCATATTGAAATAATCGGGGTTGAGATCTACAAGGTCGATAAGGTGATCCCTGAAAAGAAATACGGCTAAAAAGAAAATTACGGTAGTGACCGTCAGGCTGATAAATGCGGTGGAAAATACCAGGCTTTTCTTGTCTGAATGACTAAAATACCTAAAAAAAGCGGTTTCCATTCCATAAGTCAGGATCACATTAAAAAATGCCGCCCAGACATAAAAAGAGGTGTTTACTGAATAGCCAACCGTAGAAAGCGCTTTTACGTGCAAAGGCACAAGAATGAAATTCATGAGCCTTGGCAAAACCGTTGCGAAACCGTAAATGATCGTATCCTGAAAAAAACGCTTTAAGGTGCTCAAATGGGGTTTGGTTTAAAGCATAAATATCTTAATTTATTGGCTAAATAAACCAAAAACTCCATTATAATTTCCTGTTTTATTCTTTTGTACGTTCCAGGATTCCGGTAATCCTGAAATATTTTGTCTTGTTGTTTTGGGTAAAAACTATCACAGCTTGATCATCCTGTAATTCAAAAGGGACTTTTTCCGCTTTTTGAGGCAACTTATTAACGTATTCTTCCTTAGGATCTGAACTCATGATCAAGTCTTGTTTCCCTTTATAGAATTGAGCAAAATATACACCGGGATTCTGCGCGTCTTCCTGAAGTGCGGCTTTTAATCCCTTGAAATAAACGCTGTCCAAAGCCACCTGCTTGGTTTGAATAGTTACAACGGGAATATACAATTTTATTGAATCCTGGGTTGAAGTGAAATAAGCCTGCTGGAATTGAGCAGGAGGGCGTTCCTGCAATTCCTTATTGCCGGCACAGTTTGAAAATAGTGCGGTTATAAATACAGCGCTGAGTAAAAAGTAAATGTATTTCATGATAGGAAATTTATGGATCTCAGGATATAAAACAAAATGCTTGCCAAATAATAAACCCTGCAGGATTTGCAGGGTTTATATTTAAAATCTTAAAATTTGGCTTCGCTATTGCTTCGCCTAATTTTTCAAGGCTTCCGCGCATCTTTGAAAATTTGGCTTCGCTATCGCTTCGCCTAATTTTTTAAGGCTTCCGCGCCTCCAACAATTTCCAAAATCTCATTGGTAATTGCGGCCTGACGGGCTTTGTTGTATGATAATTTGAGGGCATCCCTCAAATCGGTTGCATTATCGGTTGCTTTGTGCATTGCAGTCATTCGCGCACCATGTTCAGATGCAAGTGAATCACTCATAGCTTTGAAAAGTTGCATTTTCAAGGATTTTGGGATCAATTCCTTTACTATTTCTTCTTTGGTTGGTTCAAAAATATAATCCAGGTTGCTATTTTCCTCTGTTTCAAATTGTTTGATAGGCAAAAACTGTTCGGTAATCACGATCTGGGTTGCAGCGTTTATGAATTGGTTGTACATGATAATAATTTCATCATGTTTCCCATCGAGGAAACCTTGCATTAAATTTTCAGCAATTTCAGCGACATTTGCGTAATCTAACTGATCGTAAATATGATTGTTATTTTCCTTAATAGTCAGATTTTTACGCAAAACATCATTTGCCTTTTTCCCAAGGGTTAAAACCTCTACGTTTTTTTTGCTGTCTATTGAAGCTGCGAGTTGCCTGACACCTTTTACAATATTGGTATTAAATGCGCCTGCAAGTCCCCGATTTGAGGAGATAGCAACTATTAATACATTTTTAACTTCTCTCTGCTCAGCGTATTTACTTCCGCTATCCCCATCAAGAGTTGCACTCAGGCCTTTAAGTAATTCTGTTAACTTTTCGGAATAAGGGCGCATAGCAGTAATGGCATCCTGAGCTTTGCTCAACTTGGAAGCCGACACCATTTTCATGGCGCTGGTGATTT
>JAENXB010000014.1 GCA_016649785.1 Flavobacteriaceae bacterium | reverse complement strand
GATTAGGCTGATTTTCCGGAAAAAATAAAACATGCGGTTGAACCAATCCGACCAAAATAAAAGAAAAGATTAGCAAGGCGAGGGTTCCGAGAAAGAAAACATAAGCTTTCTTTTTGCTCAGCGCAAATTTTAAAAAGCGCTCATAATTATTTTCCAGTTTTTTTAAGGCTTTGTACTGAAAATAGTCAACTCCACGAGATAAAATGTATTTGTAGATCCAGAGCATAATCGCACCAAAGATCATTAAATTCCCTATTGCTCTAAGAGCTCCGGCATTCACTTTATAACCGCCAATCACAAAAATTAACCCTACAATTCCCAGGATCGCACTAAAACGGATGAGTTTTCTTTTGGTGAACTCTTTTTCCTCGGTTTGCATAAACCGTGAGGTGAGCATCGAGTTGATAATTAAAGCTACAAATAAGGACGAGCCTAAAACTATTGAAAGGGTCATGGGAAAAATAACCATAACTTTTCCGATGGTTCCCGGCCAAAGGCCCAATGGGAAAAAGGCTGCAAGAGTGGTGGCGGTAGAGGCAATTATTGGCCAGGCGATCTCACCAACCCCTTGTTTTGCTGCTTTTATGCGGGGCATTCCCTGGTCCATTAGGGAATATACATTTTCCACAACCACAATGCCATTATCTACCAGCATCCCCAAGCCCATAACCAGTGCAAAGAGCACCATGGTATTTAATGTAAAACCAAGGCTGGACAGGATAATAAACGATAAAAACATGGAAAGTGGAATGGCAAATCCCACAAAAAGGGCATTTCTAAAACCAAGGAAAAACATTAATACCACAACAACTAAAATCACCCCAAAGATGATATTGTTTACCAGGTCGTCTACCTTGTTTTTGGTTTTGGTAGATTGATCGTTGGTGAGGGAAATTACAAGACTTTCCGGAAAATATTCTGCCTGTTCGGCAGTGACAATTTTTTTGATCTCGTCTACCGCTTCGATCATATTTTTACCGCTGCGTTTTTTTATATCCAGCATCACCACCGGTTTTCCGTATTCCCTCGCAAAAGTAGTGGGGTCTTTTTCCTTAAATTTAACGGTGGCTATATCCTTAAGAAAAACTGCACCGCCGTCCCGTTTTACCACCACATTTTCCAATTCTTTGGGATCTTCAATTTCCCCAATTATCCGGATATTTTTTTGGACAGCGTTTGAAATAATATTTCCACCTGAAATGGTGCGATTTTCAGCGCTCACCGCATTTACAACATTGTCAAAACTCACTTGCGATGCGGTCATTTTATAAACATCCAGGGCGATTTCCACCTCCATATCTTCTGCACCGCGAATGGTAGCTTCTTTTATCTGGGGTAGGATTTCAATTTTGTCCTGAAGATACTCGGCATAATCTTTTAACTGCTGAACGGTAAAATCCCCGGTAATGTTAATGTTTAGGATGGGTATTTCTTCTGAAAGATTCAGGTCAAAGACATTGGGTTCAACCTTGGCGCCATTATCCATGGTTGGCCAGGTGGTTTTGGATTTTACAAGATCAACTTTGTCCTTTATTTTTTGCCTGGCGGCATCTACACTTAAAACATCTTCAAATTCTACAATTACCAAAGAATAATCCTGAAAAGTGGTAGAACTGATCTCTTTTACCCCACCCACATTATTGAATTCCTCTTCCAGGGGTTCGGTAATGAATTTTTCAACATCTTCTGCCGAGTTTCCTGGGTTTGTGGAACTCACGTAGATCTTTGTTTCTATGATCTCCGGAAATGACTCCCGCGGCATGCTGTAGTAGGAAAGTAAACCGCCTACCATTATTATGGCTGTTATCACATAAACCGTCATCCGGTTGTCTATAGCCCACGATGAAATACTAAATTCTTTATCTATTTTATTACTCATAGCAAAATGGTCTGCGAATGCTTAATTTTTTATTTTCACTTTCTGTTGGTCGCGCAAGTTTTTAGCCCCTTCAACAATAAGTTGATCTCCGGGTTTTAAACCTGCTTTGATTTCCATTGATTCCTTGTAGGAATATCCAATTTTTACCAAAACTTTTTTAGCAATTCCGGTGCTGTCACTTTCAGGTTGAAAAACGTACACCAAATTTTCTCCCATGGAGTTTTTCTGAATAGTGTTTTCTGGGATGATCACGGTATTTTGAGCTGTATAATCGTTTAATTTTACGGTAGCGATAAGATTTGGTTTTACAAGTCCGTCTTTATTTGGAATAGCTACTTCTATTTGAAAAGTACGGTTGTTGGGGTTTATAAAATTCCCTACTTGTCTCACCTTTCCTTCAAACTCTTTTCCAATGGCATCAATTTCAATAATTACAGGGGTTCCGGGTTGAATTTTACTTAAATACACTTCGGGAACTGCTGCCTTAACATACATATTTTCAAGGTTTACCAGCCTGAACAATTGGTCTTGTCCGGGATTTACCACCTGGCCTTCATCTGAAAGTACCTGGTCTATTACTCCGCTAAATGGAGCTCTAACCGTGGTTTTCCCCAGTTGGGATCTTAACTGATCTACAGAATTTCGGGCTGCCTCGTAATTGGTCTGGGTTTCAAGGTATTGGATTTCAGAACCTATGTTTTGTTCCCATAATCGTTTTTGCCTGTCGGCGGTGGTTTTGGCCAGAGCTGCACGAGCTTCAAGTTGAGCCAACTGGCTAGAAAGTCCACCATCGTCTATCTTTGCTAACACTGCACCTTTGTTCACGTGTTGTCCTTCTTTTACGTAAACTTTAGTCAAAACTCCTGAATATTCAGGGAAAATGATGATATTTTCTTTGGTGGCAACATCTCCCTGTACCTCCGTATAATGATTAAAAACTGTATCGTTCACAATTTGAGTTGTTACTAAAGGAAGATTTTTTTCAGGGTCTAATTTATTGATAGCCTCATCCAATTTGTCTATTTCCGACGTAAGCGCACTTTGCTCTTTGCTCAATTCAATTTTTTTGGATTTAATTTCCTCCAGGTTATTGGTCTCTATTATTTTTTCTACAGATGGCTTTTCTGAATTGCCACAGGCAATGAGAAGCAGGGTGAAAATGGATAAAACAACAATGTTTTTCATAGGTTTAAGATAATCTGACATAACAATTTTCAAATGAGGTATAATATTTTTTAAGTGGGTATTTATCATCTATTCATTAATTTTTTCAATGAGTGGTATTTTCTTTCTTAGGGATTTTTATAGTTATATTTTGAAGTGTCAAGAAGATTTTCCAAAGCAACCTTTGTAGTAATTACATCCAGCATGGCTTGCAGAAAATCCTGTTGAGCTGCATAAAGTTGGCGTTGGGCTTCGCTCAGTTCAAAACTGCTGGCCAGGCCTTCAAAAAACTTAATTTGGTTTTTGTTTTCAATTCTTTCAGCTAGTTGCAGGTTTTGTTTTTGAGTTTGATAATTTTCCAAACTATATCCATAATCATTTTTTGCTGAATTTATTTGAAGACGCACCATATTTTCTGTTTCCTTCAATTGCAAAAGAGCCTGATCATATTCAATTTTTTTCTGTTGAGTTTTTGCACCCCGCATCCCACTGCTAAAAATTGGAATATTTAAGCTGATTCCCAAAATTGACTGCGTAAAGTATTCCTGATCCTTACTAAAAAAGGTGAAACTTTCACTATATCCCTGAAATCCATAATTAACGAAACCTGTGAGAGATGGAAGTGCTTTGGATTTTTCAAGTCTGACATATATTCTGGCAGCCTCGGCCCGGTTTTCCGAAATCCTGTAATCTATATTGTCTTCTACAGGGATTTCCTTGACCAGTAGTGCGAGGTCAAAATACTGAAGTGCCAGATCGTCGAGATTTTGGGTTAATGTAGTTTGGGTTTGTACAGGAAGGCCCAAGGTAAGATTCAGCATTTCAACTGAAATTTCGCACAATCGCGTACTTCGGTTTAAATTATTTTTCAGGCCCAGTAAGGTAATTTGCAACTGTTCAACATCTTCTTCCTCCGCCAGTCCATTTTCGAAGATCTTTTGGGTATCCCGGAAATTTTTATCTAAGACTTCGATATTTTTTTGCAGTATTTGGACGCTTTCTGCCGCCAAAAGAACATTTCCGTATGCATTTATTATAGCTGCCTTCACTTCCTGGTTGGTCTTGGTCTTTGCATTTTTTGAGATTTGCAATAATGTTTTAGCCGATTGAACCCCTACAATATAAGAGCCATCAAAAATGAGTTGATCCCAGGTGGCAGTTCCGCCTAAATTTTGCTGAGTTCCAAACCTGACCGGAATAAAAGTGCCCGGTTCTCCACCTGTTATTTCGGCAGGGAGAAGAGTTACAGGTTGTTTAAGCAAATTTTGGTAATCTACCATCCCCGAAATTTGAGGTAATCCCTGGGCGATTATTTCCCATTTCTGTTTATATGCTTTGTCAACTTCTTTCTCTGAAATTTGTGAAGAATAGTTGTTTTTTAATCCAAAAGCGATGGCCTCCTCTAAAGAAAATGAATATGAATTGGGAGGATTTTGTTCCTGAGCCCAAAGCATGGCAGAAAAAAACAATGCGGATACTAGAATGTTGAATTTCATTATTTTAATCTTCAATATTTATAAATTCTTTTAATGTTTCAAGTCCTTTCGACGTTACAATTGCCCTGAGGTGATATTCCAAAAAAAGGTCCAGTAAATCGTTCATTGCAAATTTTTCAGGAGGGAAAATTTCGGGGTCTTTAATTCCAGTCCCAACCAGAAAATAAATTTTACTGATAAAATCTACCGGGATCGTTGACCTGTACAAGCCGGCGGATATTCCCCTTTCCAGATTTTGCCCTATACAATTTCCCATGAGCGCAAATTGATTGGTTTTAATTGCCCTGTAAATCTTAGGATAATACTTTTCCAACTGATACTGAGGGGAAGCTTTTTCATTTTTTAAAAGACTCATTGTAAAACTTTTAATCTCAAAAAGTTCAACAATGGGATTCTTGTCTTGCCTTCTTATTTCGTTAATCCCAGTGTTAATGGTTTCCATAATCTGGAAAGAAGTAGCTTCCACCAATTTTGTTTTGGTAGAAAAATGGGTATAAATGGTCTTTTTTGAAATACCCATTTTTTGGGCGATATCGTCCATGGTCACACTCTTAAACCCAAGGTTTAGGAAAAGTTCGGCAGAGGTTTTTAAAATTTGATCTTTCATTTCAAAAAATTTGACGGGCAAAAGTACGAATGGAAACTTTGAAAACCGAAAAAGTTTCCATATATTTTTTGATTTAAATTTGATGAAGATTTAGAAATATGGGCAATTATGGTATTTTAGCCAAAAATTTAAAAAATGTTATCAATTTCTCAATACCGCGAGGCTTTTTTGGATTATTTATCGGAAAAAATAACCACTAAAGAGCCCGTAAATTTATATGAGCCTATCACATATATCCTAAATTTAGGAGGCAAACGTTTACGTCCCGTATTGGTTTTAATGACCACCGAAATTTTTGGAACTTCTTATAAGAAAGCATTAGACGCGGCATTGGCCATAGAGGTTTTTCATAACTTTTCTTTGGTGCATGACGATATTATGGATTCGGCACCTTTGAGAAGAGGGAAAGAAACTGTTCATGAACGTTGGGATCTAAATACCGGGATCCTTTCCGGGGATACCATGTTAATAAATGCGTATCAGTTATTTGAAAATTATGAAGGACCGGTTTTTAAAGAACTTGCCCAATTGTTCACAAAAACAGCGATACAGGTTTGTGAAGGACAGCAATATGACATTGATTTTGAAAGCAGGGAGGATGTGGAGATCGAGGATTATTTAAAAATGATCGAATTTAAAACCGCGGTTTTGGTGGGAGCTTCCCTGCAAATGGGAGCGATTGTGGCAGGTGCCCCGGAAGAAAGCAAAAAGGCGCTTTATGAATTTGGGCGCTTATTGGGAATTGCATTTCAGCTTCAGGATGATTACCTGGATGCTTTTGGAGATCCGGAAACTTTTGGAAAACAACCTGGAGGAGATATCATTGAAAATAAAAAGACCTTTTTATACCTAACCGCACTTCAAGAGGCTGAAAAAGCCGATGCCTCTCAACTTGAGCATCTTTACAGTATTAACCCTTCAGATTCCATCGGAAAAATAGAAGCGGTAAAAAGTATTTTTGAACAGAGTGGCACTTCAGAATTGACCCGGAAAGAAATTAAGAAATACACCAAACAAGCTTTTGATGTTTTAGATCAAATAGATCTTCCCGAAAATAAAAAAGAACTGCTTCGCAAATTTGGAGTTTCTTTGATGGAGAGGGAGGTTTAAAAGGAAATTATTCTGACATCTTAAAGTCAAAATTTCTGAATAATCAGATGAAGCAGAGGTGTTTTTAAAATAAAAACAAACTTTTATTTAGTTAAAATTCTTATAATTTCAGTTATAAATATGTAGATTCCCTCAGGCTACAATTTCTAAAAGTTGTATTTTCGCCTTGTTTTTAAAAAAAAGAAACTTCAGTTTCAAATTATGGATAGATTTTCATTTCTTAACGCAGCACACACAGCTTATTTCGCTGATCTTTACGATCAATATTTAGAACACCCCGATAGTGTTGAACCAAGTTGGAGAGCTTTTTTTCAAGGTTTTGACTTTGGAAGTGTGCAAAACGGAGCAATTTCTCATCAGGAAAAAGAACAGATAAGCCCAGAGCCGGAAAAGTTTAACAGGGAAGAAATTTCCGAACATATTTTAAAAGAATTCCGGGTTATTCAATTAATAGACGGATACCGTACCCGCGGGCATTTATTCACAAAAACAAATCCCGTAAGAAGCCGCCGTAAATACGCGCCAACCCTGGCCGTGGAAAATTACGGATTGTCGCAAGGTGATTTGGATATCATCTTTGACGCCGGTGAGGTGATTGGATTTGGCCCCTTAAGTTTAAGGGAAATAATTGGACATTTGGAACAGGTTTATTGCGATTCCATAGGGGTAGAATATATGTATATCCGGAAACCGGAAGAAATAAAATGGATCCAGCAAAAATTACACGTTAACGATAATCACCCTGACTTTAATGAGGCTCAAAAGAAGCACATTCTTTTCAAATTAAATCAGGCATATTCGTTCGAAAATTTTTTACACACCAAATATGTAGGTCAAAAACGGTTTTCAATAGAAGGAAATGAAAGTTTGATCCCCGCGTTGGATGCTATCATAGAGAAGGCAGCCGATCTTGGAGTTAAGGATTTTGTGCTGGGTATGGCCCACCGCGGAAGACTTAACACGCTGACCAATATTTTTGGTAAAAGTGCGAAAAACATCTTTAGCGAATTTGACGGTAAGGATTACGAGCAGGATATATTTGATGGGGATGTAAAATATCATTTAGGTTGGTCAAGCCTCAGAAAGACAAAAAATGGCAAGAAGATCAACATTAACATAGCTCCCAATCCTTCCCACCTGGAAGCCGTAGGGCCTGTTGTTCAGGGAATTGCCCGTGCAAAACAAGACAGATTATACAAAGACAATATTTCCCAGGTACTGCCTATAATTATCCACGGTGACGCGGCTATTTCGGGACAAGGAGTAGTATATGAAGTTGTGCAAATGGCACAACTGGAAGGTTATAAAACCGGAGGAACAGTGCATATAGTGGTGAACAACCAAATAGGCTTTACCACAAATTATTTAGATGGTCGTTCCTCAACCTATTGTACCGATGTGGCCAAAGTAACCCTTTCTCCTGTTTTACACGTAAATGCCGACGATGCCGAAGCAGTGGTGCATGCAGTTTTATTTGCGTTGGATTTTAGAATGGAATTTGGAAGGGATGTATTTATAGACCTTCTTGGCTACAGAAAATATGGGCATAATGAAGGGGATGAACCCAGATTTACCCAACCAAAGCTGTATAAAGCTATTGCCAAACACGAGAATTCACGGGATATTTATGCTGAGAAATTAATTGAGAGCGGCATCATTGGAAAAGATTACGTCAAAAAGCTGGAAGATGAATATAAAGCGGAATTAGAAGAAAATCTCGAAAATTCCCGCAAAGAAGACACGACAATAATTACCCCATTTATGAAAGATGAATGGAAAAAATATGATAATGCGCTGGAAGATACAATGATGGAGCCGGTGGATACCAGCATTGACATCAAAATTTTGGATGAAGTAGCCGGGGTGATAACAAAATTGCCTGAAGATAAAAAATTCCTCCGAAAAATAGCGAAGCTAATTGAAGCCCGTCATACCATGTATTTTGAAACCAATCAACTGGATTGGGCCATGGGCGAATTGCTGGCTTATGGAACTCTGTTAAAGGAAGGTTATAGTGTGCGTATGAGTGGCCAGGATTCCGAAAGGGGGACCTTTTCCCATAGACATGCTGTTGTGAAAGTTGAGGATAGTGAAGAAGAAGTTATTTTACACGACCATATTCCCGGTAAAGAAGGAGATTTCAATATTTTCAATTCCCCTCTTTCAGAGTATGCAGTTATGGGATTTGATTACGGTTACGCCATGGCAAGCCCAAAAACACTAACCATTTGGGAAGCGCAGTTTGGGGATTTTGTTAATGGCGCGCAAATAATGATAGACCAGTATATCTCAGCTGCGGAAGACAAATGGAAATTACAAAACGGCCTGGTGATGTTTTTGCCACACGGTTATGAAGGACAGGGAGCAGAGCATTCTTCGGGTAGAATGGAGCGTTTTCTTCAGCTTTGCGCTACGGACAACATGTTTGTAGCCGATGTAACTACCCCTGCCAACCTATTTCATTTATTGCGCCGGCAAATGAAAGTGAATTACAGAAAACCCCTGATTGTCTTTACTCCTAAAAGTTTGTTGAGGCATCCAAAAGTGATCTCCACTAAAGAGGAATTTGCCGAAGGAAGTTTCCAGACGGTAATAGACGATTCACAGGCAAGTGTTGATAAAATAAAATCCCTGGTATTCTGTACCGGTAAATTCTATTACGATTTGTTGGATCGCAGAGAATTAAAGGAGCGTGATGATGTGGCTTTGGTGAGGGTAGAACAATTATTTCCTCTACCCGCTGAAAAAATTAAGGAAATCATGGCTAAATATAAAAATGCCGATGATGTGATTTGGGCCCAAGAGGAGCCCAGAAATATGGGTGCCTACAGCTATTTGTTGTTGCATTTTGACGAGGCTAAGAATTTTAGGGTTTGCAGTAGAAAATTCTATGGAGCTCCTGCTGCCGGAAGTTCGGTACGTTCTAAAAAACGTCATGAAAAAGTAATTGAAAGCGTATTTGATAAATCGATGATTTGATCAAATCAAAATAATCTGAATAAATTAAAAGTTTAACGCTTTTTGCGATAAGCAAAAGGAATCAAAAATAAAATATCATGGCTTTAGAAATGAAAGTTCCTTCCCCCGGAGAATCTATCACAGAAGTTGAAATAGCTCAATGGCTGGTAGAAGATGGAGATTATGTAGAAAAAGATCAACCTATTGCTGAAGTTGACAGTGATAAAGCGACTTTAGAACTTCCCGCTGAAGAGAGCGGAATTATTACCCTGATGGCTGAAGAAGGCGATGCGGTTGCCGTTGGCGCCGTAGTTTGTTTAATCGATACGGATGCTCCAAGACCAGGTGGTGGGAAATCTGATAAAGAGGATAAAAGCGCTGCCGAAGCTACAAAATTAGAGGTTAAAGAAACATCTGTTAAAGCCGATACCAAAAAAAATGAAGCAAAACCTGTTCAGGCCGTAGCAGTTTCAGCCCCGTCTCAACAAGAGAAAATTTACGCTTCCGGAAGTCCGTCTCCCTCTGCCAGGAAAATTTTGGACGAGAAGGGAATCGATTCTAAATCTGTGACCGGCTCCGGTCGTGACGGCAGGATCATGAAAGAAGATGCTGTACAGGCAAAAGCCTCTATGGGAACTCCCGGCCTGGGAAAAAGAGGGGAATCCCGCAAAAAGATGTCAATGCTTCGACGTAAAGTTGCAGAGCGCCTGGTAAGTGCCAAGAATGAAACAGCGATGCTTACCACTTTTAACGAGGTGGATATGTCTGCGATCTTTTCTTTGCGCAAACAATACAAAGATGAGTTTAAAGATAAACATGGAGTTGGATTAGGATTTATGTCCTTTTTCACCCTAGCAGTAGTTAGGGCATTGGAACTCTATCCAGATGTAAACTCAATGCTGGATGGAGATTACCAAATTAAATACGATTTCAAAGACATCAGTATAGCAGTTTCCGGTCCAAAAGGACTTATGGTTCCTGTGATGAGAAATGTAGAAAACCTCGGTTTTAGAGGAGTGGAAGATGAAGTTAAACGACTTGCAATACGCGCCCGGGACGGAAAAATCACGGTAGATGAAATGACAGGTGGAACATTCACAATTTCCAACGGCGGAGTCTTTGGCTCTATGCTGTCTACACCAATTATCAATCCGCCGCAAAGCGGAATTTTGGGAATGCACAACATTGTGGAAAGACCTGTTGCAATTGATGGCCATGTTGAGATCAGACCGATAATGTACGTAGCTCTTTCTTATGACCATAGGGTGATTGATGGAAGGGAATCTGTAGGATTTTTGGTAGCGGTTAAAGAAGCCCTTGAAAATCCGGAGGAATTGTTGATGGATAACGATGTGAAAAGAGCTTTAGAACTTTAATTCATAACTAAACCCTAACCAAAAGTAAAAGGCAGCAATTCTAGAAATTGCTGCCTTTTACTTTTGGTTAGGGTTGAATGATCAAAATAATACGAACAGTGTCAAAATATTTAAAAACAGCACTGCCACTACTGCAATGGCCAGAAGGACCATTCCAAACTGCGAAAGTGTTTTTCTTTTGATGACGAAATTCATATCTTCATTTTATATTTTCTAAAGTAGTTAGAAAAATAAGAAAGAAAAATGGGGGTTTTTCCCCATTTTTTGAAGTTACCTCAGGTAGAGGACTTTATTTTTATAATCTATCACGGCTTTACCTTTTTTTAATAGATCGGCCCCAATTATTCCGTGAACTTTTTTGGCTTTATGGCTTACAAGAGCTTCATTTACATGTCTGAGGTCAAACAACACCAGGTCTATTTTTTTCTTTTTCCAGCCCATAATTTCAAGGGTGTTTTGTTGGGCAATTTGAGTGAGCATATTGGTTGCTCCGGCTCCTGCTGCCCTAACTTCACTGTCTTCCGCTAGTAATTTGAAATGCGAGACCGCATCAAAACCCACACAGGAACTTGAGGCGCCGGTATCCAAAATAAAGTTTCCTTCTATTTTGTTTATTTTTGCCGTCAATTCAAAATGATTGGTTTCGGTATATTTCAGCTTGATGCGATAATAGCCTTTTTCTTCTAATAAATTTTTTAAAGACAACATTCTTTTTGTTTTGACAAAGATAGGTCTTCAAAATAAATTATTTTTGCATTTATGATTTTAACCGATACCCATACTCACTTATACAGTGAAAAGTTTGATGAAGACAGGAAAGCCGTTATAAACAGGGCGCTTCAGGAACATGTAACCAGGTTTTTTATTCCTGCGATAGATTCATCCTACACCCAATCGATGTATGATCTGGAAAGGGAGTATCCCGAAAATATTTTTTTGATGATGGGACTGCATCCTACTTCGGTAAAAGAAAATTATGAGGAAGAGCTGCAGAAAGTTGAAGGAGAATTTCAAAAAAGGGATTTCTATGCGGTTGGAGAAATTGGCATAGATCTGTTTTGGGATAAATCCCTTTTAAAGCAACAGCAAATTGCTTTTAAACAACAAATTCAGCTGGCTAAAAGAAAAAGATTACCAATAGTGATCCATTGCAGAGATGCTTTTGATGAGGTATTTGAAGTATTGGAATCTGAAAAGGACGAAAATCTCTTCGGAATTTTCCATTGTTTTACCGGAAATTACGAGCAGGCCAAAAAAGCCCTTTCTTATAATATGAAATTGGGCATTGGGGGAGTAGTTACTTTTAAAAACGGAGGTATCGACAAATTTTTAAAAGAAATTCCGCTGGAACATATTGTTTTGGAAACCGATGCTCCATATTTGGCACCTTCGCCTTATAGAGGAAAGCGAAATGAAAGTGCATATATTAAATTGATCGCTCAAAAGGTTGCCCAAATTTATGGGGTGGACCTGGAAGAAGTGGCATCAATTACAACGCAAAACTCCAAAAATATATTTGGGGTGTAATACAAAGATTTAATTTTTAATTTTGTTCATTTGCTCAGCCAACTAAAAAATCTACGTGACAAACTTTGAAGAAATAAGATTTTTCCACGATCATGAGGTGCAACCTGCGCTTCATAAGTATGTTAACCATCCTATGATCAAAGCGTTGCTTCAATTTACCTTTCCCGAGAAATCGTTTGAGGAAATTGAACAAATTGTAGCATCGTGCCATTCCATCCACGATTTTCAGGCTAAGGTTATTTATTTTTCAGTAAACAAAGTATTGGAAAAAAGCTCTGAAGGATTAACCTACGGCGGATTTGACAAGTTAAAAAAAGATGAATCCTATTTATTTATCTCCAATCACCGGGATATTATTTTGGATACAGGACTAATCAATTACGCTTTGTTTGAGCAGGGTTTGATAATGACAGCTTCGGCCATTGGCGATAATCTGGTCAAAAAGCCATTTTTAATGTTGTTGTCCAAATTAATCCGAAATTTTTTGGTGCAACGAGGTCTTAGTCCTCGTGGAATGCTTCGTAGTTCACAAAACCTTTCAGAATATATAAGGCATCTATTGATTGAAGAAAAAAGATCTGTTTGGCTTGCACAACGTGAAGGACGCACCAAAGATGGTAATGATGTCACCCAGCAAGGAGTGTTGAAAATGCTTGCGATGGCCAAAGGAGAATTGAGTCTTTCAGAATATTTTTCCAAAATTAAGATAGTTCCGATTGCAATTTCTTACGAATTCGATCCTACCGATGCGCTAAAGATGCCCGAAATAATGGCAAAGAGGATGGATGAGGAATACACCAAAACGGCTCATGAAGATTTTAATTCTATCCTAAAAGGAGCATTGGGCAAGAAAGGGCGCATTCATTTAGAAGCCGGAAAGGTTTTGAATGAGGATTGGTTTAACGGTATTATAAAAGAGGAGAGCTCGGTAAACGACCAATTAAAGTCGATTGCAAAAGGTATAGACCAAAAAATTCATAAAAATTATAAATTATGGCCTTCCAATTACATAGCCTGTGATTTGTTGAACAATAATGAGGAGCATAGGTTTTATTATACCCTAAAGGGAAAAAGGCAATTTGAAAGGCGCTTAACCCGAAGAATTGATCTTGAAAATTCCCTGGAGGTTAACAGTTATTTGTTGATGTATGCAAACCCGGTAATTAATAAAGAAAGTTTGGATGAAAGTCAACTCTAATATCTTATTGATTTATACCGGTGGAACCATTGGTATGATTAAAGATTTTGAAACCGGCGCTTTAAAAGCATTCAATTTCAGCGAACTTCTTCAAAATATTCCGGAGTTAAAACTTTTGGAACACAATATTGATACTATCAGTTTTAAAGAGCCTATAGATTCTTCAAATATGAATCCAAAATATTGGTTTCAGATTGCGCAGATTATAGAGGACAGGTTTGAAGATTACGATGGGTTTGTGGTTTTGCATGGCAGTGATACTATGTCCTATAGTGCTTCAGCATTGAGTTTTATGTTTGAAAATTTAACCAAACCTATTATTTTTACGGGCTCGCAATTGCCAATTGGAGATTTGAGAACCGATGCCAAAGAAAATTTGATCACCAGCATACAAATAGCCGGTTTGCAAAAACAAGGCAGGCCTGAGATCTCTGAGGTGGGGTTGTATTTTGAATATAAATTATACAGGGGTAACAGGACAACAAAAGTTAATGCCGAGCATTTTCAGGCGTTTTCTTCCTTAAATTATCCGGCTCTGGCAGAATCAGGGGTTCATTTATCTGTAAATCACAATGCGCTATGGAAAACCAATAGGAGAAAACACACAAAATTACATACCTATTTTAACGATGATGTATTGATTTTAAAAATATTTCCAGGGATAAGTGAAAGTACGGTAGATCATATTTTATCGAAGAAAGATCTCAAAGGAGTTGTGCTTGAAACTTATGGCAGTGGAAATGCACCAACCGATAGTTGGTTTATAAATTTATTGAAAAAGCATATTTCAAATGGCTTAATGGTGGTAAATGTGACCCAATGTATTGCAGGAAGCGTTGCCATGGGACAGTATGAAACCAGCACACAATTAAAAAAAATAGGCGTAGTTTCGGGAAAAGACATCACAACTGAGGCAGCTGTAGTCAAATTAATGTACCTTTTGGGCAAGGAATTGTCTCCAAAAGTATTTAAAACCATCTTTGAAACCTCGCTGCGCGGGGAAATGTTATAAAATTAACGATTCTTATTTGATGTTAAACTTTTTTTTTTGTTATTTGGCATCCCAATAAAATACTAATAGAGAGGTGGCCGAGTGGTCGAAGGCGCACGCCTGGAAAGTGTGTATACGTCACAAGCGTATCGAGGGTTCGAATCCCTTCCTCTCTGCAAAGTATTTTTTTTTTAATTTTTTTTTTTTATATCTTTAACCCTTTAACTAATTAATTAAGACAAACAGTAATGAAAAGATTATTTTCAACTTTGGTAATCGCTTCGATTATGTTATTTGGAGCCGCAAATGTAAATGCGACAAATTATGTAAACATAATGCCGGATAACATCGTGAATTTTGTTCAGGATGAAGAAGCCGCACTCGCTGTGCAAGAAGATGAACCATTAGGTTTTCATCAGGAACTTAAAAAACGTTTTATTGAAGGTGGTCCCGGTTTTATGGGGATTGTTCTTTTGACCTTAATTCTTGGTTTGGCCGTAGCCATTGAGAGAATTATCTTTTTAAATCTGTCTACCACCAATACCAAGAAATTGGCTCAGGATGTAGAGGATGCTTTGAGCAGTGGTGGAATTGAAGCTGCTAAAGAAGTTTGCAGAAACACAAGAGGGCCTGTTGCCTCCATTTACTACCAGGGATTAGACCGCGCCGATGAAAGCATTGAAGCGGCTGAAAAAGCTGTAGTGGCTTACGGTGGTGTGCAAATGGGACAATTGGAGAAAAACGTATCCTGGGTATCTCTGTTTATCGCATTGGCCCCGATGCTTGGATTTATGGGAACTGTAATCGGGATGATTCAGGCTTTCGATAAAATTGAAGCTGCAGGAGATATGCAACCATCATTGGTAGCTGGAGGTATTAAAGTGGCACTTCTTACAACCGTATTTGGTTTAGTGGTAGCAATTATTCTACAAATCTTTTATAATTACATCATCGCTAAAATTGATAGTATTGTAAATGATATGGAAGATGCTTCTATCGTTTTAATCGATATGCTTGTTGATTACAAAAACAAAAAAAGAATCTAAGAGAATCATATTATGACCTTACATAAAATTTTAAAATACGTAGCCCTCGTTCTTAGTCTAATAGGTATTGTCTTTTTGGTGAGGATCCTAATAGCAGACGATGGTTCTATAGTAGCCTCTGCAGATGCGCAGGAAAGCCTTATAACTCCATTTTTATGGTTGGCATATATTACTTTGCTAATCATAATAGTTATGGTTGCACTCTTTGTTGTAAAAGGTTTGTTTAGAGGAAATATAAAAACGACCCTTATCTCCATTGGAGCATTTGTTCTGGTTATTGGAATAGCTTATGTGCTAACCGATGGAAATGAAGTACAACTTAAAGACGGAGGAACCTTATCTGCAAGTGGATCTCACTGGGTAAGTGCCGGATTGGGAATGTTCTACATTTTAGGTACAATTGCAGTTGGAGCGATGTTTCTTTCCGGAGTGAAAAAATTAATAAAATAAATTAGTATGGCTAAAAGATCAGCACCAGAAGTAAATGCCGGTTCAATGGCCGACATTGCATTCCTGCTTTTAATTTTCTTTCTGGTAACCACCACCATAGAAACCGACCGGGGTATAAGTCGTAAATTACCTCCAATTCCGGTTGAGGATATAGTGCCTCCGGTAATTAAGCAAAAAAATATCTTCACGGTTATTGTTAACAGGAACAATGATTTATTGGTAGAAGATCAGCTTATGGATTTAAAGGACTTACGACAGGCTGCGGTAGAATTTTTGGACAACGGCGGTGGAGCAGGAGAAGAAGCCTGTGATTACTGTCAGGGACTTAGAGATCCTTCATCCTCCGATAATCCGAACAAAGCTATTATCTCATTGGTGAACGATAGACAAACGAAATATGGAACCTATATTTCTGTTCAAAATGAATTGGTTGGTGCCTACAACGTTTTGAGGAACAGGGAAGCTCAACGACTCTATGGTATGGATTATTCGGAAATGGAAAAGAATTTTAATGATCCTAATTACAATGGGAATAAAGAGGTTTTGGGGAAACGTGTGGATGAGATTCAAAATATGTATCCACAAAAATTATCTGAAGCCGAGCCAAAGAGTTAGTAGCATTTAAAAAATAAAAATTAAAGAGATATGGCTAAATTCACAAAGAAAATGGGCGGGGAGTTGCCTGCAGTAAATACGGCATCTTTACCGGATATTGTTTTTATGTTGCTCTTCTTTTTTATGGTTGCTACGGTAATGCGTCAAAACACTTTGATGATTCAAAACAAGTTGCCATTTGCAGATCAGGTAGAAAAGTTAGATAAAAAGGACTTGGTAATGTATATCTATGCCGGAAAACCGAGTCCACGGTACCAACAAAAATATGGTACTGAGGCCCGGATTCAATTAAATGATAAGTTCGCTGAGGTTAGTGATGTGCAACAATTCATTTATGCTGAAAGAGAATCAAAGCGGGAAGAATTAATTCCATATTTAACCACTGCTTTAAAAGTAGATGTTGAAACCAATATGGGATTGGTATCCGATATTAAACAAGAATTGAGAAAAGCTGAAGCCCTAAAAATTAATTACACCACCCGAATTGGTGAAGTAAGTAAGAATTTAGAATAGTTTAGCGTCACTGTTTTTAAAAACATCCCACCCGAGAATTAACGGACCTGGGATGTTTTTTTATATAATATTGTTGGGGATTGCAGGGCAAAACTAATTGCTTGAATAATGAAACAGGTATATTTTATTATAATTGGACTTTTTATGTCCCTTCCTTCTTTAGCACAAGATAGAAATGACCCTGTTACAAAAGTGATCGACAGCCTTTACAGGGAAGACCAGTTTTATGTTGGGTTTACCTTTCATTTGCTCCGTGATCTTCCGGAATCGGTTTCCCAGTCGGGATTTTCGGGAGGATTGCATTTGGGGTTTATCCGTGATTTCCCCCTCAATAAAAAACGAAATATCGGCTTTGGCGCCGGCCTGGGTTGGTCTGTTAATTCTTTTGGTCAGGAGCTGTTTATCGGGGAGGATTCCAATAACAACACTATTTTCAGAAACCTGAATTCTGAAGGTATTGAGTATGATTCCAACAGATTTACCACACAATTAATAGAAGTTCCAATAGAATTCAGGTGGCGTACCTCTACGCCCGATTCTCATAAGTTTTGGCGGTTTTATACGGGCTTGCGTTTGGGATATGTCTATTACTTCCAATCCACCTTTAAACAGGGCGGAAATCAGGTTATTCAAACCGATGTTCCTGAATTGGACAGGTTCCGGATTGGTACAACCTTAAGCTTTGGATATAACACCTTTAACCTTCACCTTTATTACAGCCTGAACCCTTTCTTTAAGGATGCAAAACTGGGCAATACTGATATAGGCATCACCACCTTTAAAGTTGGCTTGATGTTTTATATTCTATAACCAGAAATTCAAAACAATTATTTGCGGAAGAAGTCCTATAAAAAACCCCAGGATCAATTCTATCCAGTTATGGGCTTTGGCCTGAAGTCTTGAAGTGGCCGTAAAACCCAATGCGAAGATCAGGAAAGCAATACTGTATATAAGGTTTAAGTGATAATAGATACTCAGTGATAAGACAAACATAAAAATCCCCGAGAGCCCAACCATATGCAGGCTGATCTTTACTTTAAGCCAGGCCAGGAAAAAGCTGGTTAAGATGGAAAGCAGGATCCCCACAAAAAAGTAATAGAGGGCAGGGTAGTTATAAATGTTCAGGATTTGATATAAATTCAAACCGAGCAATAAAATATAAAAAAACAACGGCCATCTCCTCTCTTTAACATCATTTAGAAGTGCAGATTCAGCTTTCCCCAAATTTTTGAGCAGAAAATAAAAGACAATTGGAATGAACATTGTGGTTATGGCCACTGCAAGAAGTTTTGCCTGAATAAGCGGGAGAGGAAAATACCGGGGAGAAACAGCAAAATAGAATAAGGTGCCTAAAAATGGCATCCAAATAGGATGAAAAATATAGGAAGCACTCTTTATTAAGGCCCGCATTATATTTCTTTTCTCATTCTGGCTACGGGAATATCCAGTTGTTCCCTATATTTCGCTACCGTCCTACGGGCGATGGGATATCCTTTTTCCTTTAACAATTTTGCCAGTTTTTCATCAGTAAGCGGTTTGCGTTTATTTTCATCTTCAATAGACATCTCCAGGATTTTCTTGATTTCACGGGTAGAAACATCTTCTCCCTGATCATTTTTCATCGACTCTGAAAAGAATACTTTTTATCAATTTGGTGCCATAGGGAGTATCCACATATTTGCTGTTGGCAACCCTGGAAACCGTTGAAACATCCATTCCTATTTCATCTGCAATATCTTTCAGGATCATTGGGCGTAAATTGCGCTCATCACCGGTCAGGAAATATTCTTTTTGATAATTCATGATCGCGCTCATGGTGATCATCAGGGTTTGTTGCCTTTGCTTGATTGCTTCAATAAACCATTTAGCTGAATCCAGCTTTTGCTTGATGAACATCACGGCCTCTTTCTGGGCCTTGCTCTTTTCCTTCGCTTCTTTATAACCCTTAAGCATATTGTTGTAATCGTTTGAGATATGCATTTCAGGGGCATTTCTTCCATTTAGGGTCAGTTCCAGTTCCCCATCTACAATTTTAATGGTAAAATCGGGAATTACGTGTTCTGCCATTCGTGCATTCCCGGAAAAGTGTCCTCCGGGTTTTGGGTTTAAATGCCCTATAACATCAATGGCATCGCGAAGTTCATCTTCTGTGATATCGTGTTTGCTCAGTAGTTTATTGTAGTGTTTCTTACTGAAGTGATCAAAGGACTTTTCCAACAGATCAATGGCAAGGGAAACATCTTTATTGGTTTCCTTCCTGTGAAGTTGGATCAACAGACTTTCCTGAAGCGATCTTGCCCCAACACCTGCAGGATCCAATTCCTGCACCAATTTTAAAACTCTTTCTACCGTGGCTTCATCGGTATACACATTTTGCGTAAAAGCCAGGTCATCTACTATGTCTTGTAAAGTACGGCGTATGTAACCGCTTTCATCCACGCTCCCAACCAAAAAATCTGCGATTTCTTTTTCAATATCTGTAAGGCGAAACGTGCTTAACTGAGATTGCAAATATTGCGAGAACGAGGTGCCTGCCGCATAAGGAACATGTTCTTCCTCATCGTCTGCACTGTAATTATTTGCCTGAAGCCTGTAATTCGGGATTTCATCGTCACTCAAATAATCATCAACATCAATATCAGTTTCTATAGTATCGCTTCCGTCATTTTCATATTCGTCATTGGAAAACTCATCGTCGAAATCTTTTTCCAAATCCTCTTTTCCATCTTCCAGCGCCGGATTTTCCTCCAATTCCTGTTTAATGCGCTGTTCAAAAGCCTGCGTAGGCAATTGAATAAGCTTCATCAACTGGATTTGTTGAGGAGAGAGCTTTTGGGATAGTTTAAAATTTAGTTGCTGCTTTAACATCTATGCTCAATTTCAATTTGTTTTACAAAAATAAGCAAAAAAATGAATGATTTAGCAACTTTGGCATTAAAAATGATGTGCTAAAATTTTGTTAAGATTTACCACTTTACATTTCAATCCCCTGATATCTCAAATCTCCGGGGAATTTTCATTTTAAATTCCAGAGGTTCATCCGTAATAGGATGTGTCAAGCGCAGGCCGATAGCTGCCAGGTACAATCCTTTTTTAGTAAAAGGTTCAGAACTTGTCCCGTGTACTTTATCTCCCACAATCGGGAAACCGTGTTGCGAAAGGTGGATCCTTATTTGATGGGTTCTCCCAGTATTCGGATTCACTTCTACCAAGGAAAAATTTTCATTTTTAAAACTGAAAGAGCTCAGGGTTTGTATTTTTGTCAAAGCCGGTTTTTGATCTATTTCTTCTGAAAATATTGCGGTTTCAGGAGTTGTTCCGTGAACCAAAGCTGTGTAGGTTTTTTCTATTTCCTTAGTTTCAAAAGACTGGTATAATTTTGTTTGGGCAAACCTGGTTTTGGCGATCAACAACAATCCTCCGGTAGGGTTGTCCAGCCTATGCACCGGCAGGGGATAAGGGAGGGCGTCAGGTTCTCCTGAAATATTTAAATTGAAGGGAAGTGCGTTTTCTATGGTCTTAAAATAATTGCCGCTTGTAGGATAACCGGGCAATTTGTTAACTACCGCAAAATAATCGTCCTCAAAAATTACCTCCAGTTTAAGTCGAAACACTTTTTTTGATTTAATTTCTTGCTGAAGAAGCTCAATTTTTTGACCTTCCTGTATCCAATCTGATGTTTTGGCGATCTGGCCGTCAATTAAAATCTCCTCTCTTTTAATGGCTTTTTTAATTCCACTTCGGGAAGGAATAGATTTAAAAATATCAACCGCATATTCCTGCAACCGGATTTTTTCATGAATTGCAGGGACAATATGGGATTCCAGGATTTTCCTTAAATTTGGTTTTAAATTTGACATTTTAGAGCAGGTACGATTTAGTTGATTTTAATTTATGTCAAATTTATATTTTCGTTCATAAGTTCGACATTGAAATTTATTTTGACATTCAATGCTTTAAACACTTTAATAATGGTTTCAAATCTTGCATCAGTCAGATTATTTTCGATTTTGGAAATCTGAGCTTTCTGAACTCCGACAATTTTCCCAAGTTCGGCCTGAGTGAGATTGCGCTCTTTTCGTACTGTTTTAATTGCTTCCCCAATTAAATCGAGTCGTAGTTCGTGTTCGTATTGTTCTCGTTTTTCAGTACCTCTTTCTCCAAGATACTTGTCTTTCGCTTCATCAAAACTATAGGTTTTCATATGTGTTTTATTGGTCATATCTAATTCGCATATCTTCATCGATATTTGTATCGTGTTTCAGTTATGCTCATTTCATACTCTTTATTTTTTCTCTTGAAAATACTTATTCATCAATTCCATTGCTTTTTTAATCTCTTTTATTGGAGTTTTTTGAGTTTTCTTGACGATTCCGTGAGTAGCAATAACTATTGTAATTTTTTTATCGGTTTTGTCCCAAAATGCAAAAAGGCGATATTGTTTTTATTAAATAAGGTCCGGAATTCCCAAATATCAGAATTCAGCTTTTTGAATAGTTTGTTATCGTCTTTAATTTTCGATTTGTCAATATTGAAAAGAATCTTGTCCCGCGTTTTTTCATCAAGTTGGTCAAGAAAATCAAAAACTTCCTCTAAAAACTCAACTTTAAATTTTTCCGCCATTGAGTTTGTAAGTTTAAACAAAGATAAAAGTTTCTTTTTTAGGAAACAATTTTTAAATACATATTTTTTGATTGTGTTATTAGGGTCCTTGTTTACCAATAGAATCAACGCTTTTCATTGCTTTGAATAAGTTTCTCTAATTTTTTGAGGAACTGAAAATTTCATACATAAATTTGGCAAAAGCCAAGATTGTCCGGAACAGCGTTATTTTATGGTGAAACAATTTTAAAATAAATTGAATATCATCTAAAACACCTTTCTATATTTAACTTGATATTATCAAGTCAAATTAATCAAGTGGGTTATAACAAATGAAAATGGGTAAGACGACCGGATAGATACATCGGGAAAAGAGAGAAAATAAAGGCTTGCTAATTAGTCACGTATCTGCTAATCTTGATGTTGATACAGCCATATTGAGTAAGATTTAATGTAGCGAAGGTTAAGCAACAAAAGAGCAGATTTTAAACTTGCAGAAATACTGGATTTAGACAAAGAAGAGCTGTTAATCCAATATCTGAGTGAAAAATTCCTTATGAATTAATTACTTTTGACAATGCTTGTTTTGATGGTATTCGCTCAAATAGCTGCACGCTCAACAAAATTAAACCAGCTTAAAACATTCAATTTGTTTTGTTCGAAAATGGAATTGAGTAGATGATAGCAAAATAAAAAAAATTATATGAGAATTCCATTAAATACCTTCGAACAAATCATTGATGAAACCATTCTTCAAAGAGGTCTTTCTTATTTTAAAAAAGGCTATGTCACCGATTTTTCGGAAATTGACATCGGCGAATACGAAGCCTTGGTTTTAGGGACAGAAGAATACACGGTTCAAATAAAAATACAAAACGATATTATAGAAGAGCATCGTTGCGATTGTCCCTACGATATGGGGCCGGTCTGCAAGCACATTGTTGCAGTAATTTTTAATCTGCAAAAAGATTTGTTGGGCCTTGAATTATCAACATCAACGAAATCTGCGGTAAGAAAGAAGCCAAAGGCAAAGTCGGTTGCGCAACAGGTAAAAGAGTTGCTCAAAACCATTCCACCTGAAGAGTTAGTGTCATTTATAGAGGAAACCAGTAAAAGTGACCGGAAATTCAGGAACCTGTTTTTGGCATCATTTGGACATTTAAGCGACAATCAATCTAAAGAATTCTATCAAAAACAAATTCATT
>JAENXB010000387.1 GCA_016649785.1 Flavobacteriaceae bacterium | reverse complement strand
ATATCTTCTGTGGGGAGTTTTATTTAGGTTGTTCATTTTCTGGATATTTATCTTTTTCACTTTTTTCTCTATATTCTAATTTCCCACTTCTAACTTTTTTATTTTTCCCTCCCTTCACCAGCGTCCCTTCACCCGGAACCACCGTGATCATTTCGGGTATAATATTAAATTCATTTTTATATGCAATTGCAACTTCTTCGGTAAAATCTGCAATATCCTCCTCTTCAATTAAATTGATGGTACAGCCGCCAAACCCGCCACCCATCATCCGGGAGCCGTAGATAAAATCTTTTTCTTCTGAAAATTTCACCAGGAAATCCAGTTCCTTACAACTCACTTCGTAAAGATTCCGAAGCCCGTAATGGGACTGATACATCAGTTTTCCGAAAGATTGAAGATTACCGGATCTCATAAAATTAGCCGCCTCAAGCACCCGTTTGTTTTCCTGCAAGACATATAAAACCCGGTGGTATTGTTTTTCCGATAATTGCGATTTACATGAATCCAGCAATTCCAGAGTCACATCCCGCAGGGTTTCGACTTCTTCATTTTGATCCCGAATAATTTTCAATCCGGATTCGCATTCCTTGCGCCTTGTGTTATATTCGCCATCGGCGATGCTGTGCGATATTTTGGAGTTTATGAGAAGGATCTTGCAGGATTTGAAATTTGCGGGAATAAATTCAGCTTCAAGCGAAAGACAATCCAGCAGGATAAGATGATCTTTTGTACTCATTACAGAGGCGTACTGATCCATAATTCCGCATTGTGAACCCACGAAATTATTCTCTGCTGCCTGTGATAAATTCACGATTTCCTGTTTTGATAAATTCAGCTCAAACAATTTGTTCAAACCTGAGGCCAATCCGCATTCCAGCGCTGCCGAAGAACTGATCCCCGCGCCAATGGGCAGTTCGCTCTTTATATAGCAATCAAAACCTTCCAATTTTTTTCCGCTTTTCTGAAGCTCGTTCACAACTCCTAAAATATAATTCTCCCAGGTGGAACTGCTTTTTTCAATTATCCTTAGATCAAAATTTAATCTGGTATTGAAGGTTTTGCTATAAATGGTACAGGCAGTAGGAGTATCGTTTTTCCTTAGTTCAAAATAGATCTTTTTATCGATTGCGGTAGGCATCACAAATCCGTGGTTATAATCGGTATGTTCCCCAATCAAATTGATACGCCCCGGAGATTCTACAAAAACCCCGGGATTATTGGTTTTAAAAAATTTATTGTTGGACATTTTTTCGGAAAAATTTATATTTTTCGTGGGCAATATGCTTAGAAATATAATGTAAAAACCCTCAAAGGTAATAAACGTATCTTATACATTAATTTTTTATTAGAGAAAAAAGT
>JAENXB010000366.1 GCA_016649785.1 Flavobacteriaceae bacterium | reverse complement strand
CATACAACAGTGGCAAAGGTTTTAATTATTATTTGAATGCTGTTGGAGGGATTGATGCGAAAGGCTGGAAGAAAAAAGCCTATATCATTTATCCAAACGGTAAAGCCGATGTGTCCAATTCTTTTTTATTCTTCAGAACCTATCCAAATGTACTGCCTGGATCACAAATTGTGGTGCCAGAAAAACCCGAAACTAAGAAAATGAGCACCGGCGAATGGGTAGGAATTGGAAGTGCCATAACAAGTATCGCTTTGTTGATAATAACTGCGTTTAGGTAATCTAAGTTATCCACTTCGGCTCAGTGCGAGGGTTATCTGTTAACAAAGAAGGACAAACCGACAGCTGACAACAAATTAAATTATTTCTCCAGCGCTAAGGAGGTGAATTTTTTTGCAAGCAGGTTAAGGATTCATAAATGCTGCACCCCAGCATCTAAAGGAGTGAATTTATTCAAGTATGTTTTAGGGATTCATAAATTCTTTACCCCAGTCAAAAGGGAGGAATTTATTCAAGAAAATTTGAACACCTGCTTTTTCATCACCCTTTAGGGTTGGGGAAAAATGAAAAAGTGGTTCCAAAGCCACCATTTATAGAAGGGGCAAAACAAAAAATTAAACTATAAAGCCAATCTTTAAAAATGTAGCCAATTTTTTGATCCTAATCCATCCTGAGCTGAGTAAAAGGAAGAACAACAAAAAATCAATCAACAACTAATAAATGTCACCCTGAGGCAGTCGAAGGGCATCAACCATGAACGAACAAACCACCACCAACGAAGACGAAATCTCTTTAAAGGAGTTATTGGAAAAAGGAAAAGAATGGTTCTCCTATTTACTTTCCAAATGGAAAACCATTATTATAGCCGCAGTGATAGGCGCCGGCTTAGGCCTAGCCTATTCCTTCATTAAAAAACCCATCTATACCGCAACCTTGTCTTTTGCTTTGGAAGATGAAAAATCTGGCGGGGGATTGGGAAGTGCCTTGGGATTGGCAAGTCAATTTGGTTTTGATCTCGGTGGCGATGCCGGCGGAATGTTTTCAGGGGCCAATTTAATCGAACTCTTTAAATCACGAGCTATGGTAGAGCAAACTTTGTTAACGCCGGTTTTAGTGTTGGGAGATTCCATTTCATTGGCTGAGATGTACATAAGAAACCACGAATGGAGGGTGCAATGGAACAAAAAACCAAAATTTGCAAACCTTCAATTTTTACCGAGAGTCGACAGAAAAAGTTTTACAAGAGTCCAAGACAGTATCTTGGGCGTTATGTATGATGATTTGTCCAAGAATGGATTAATGGTAGCCCAAAAAGACAAAAAAGTGTCCATCATCAATATTGATGTCGTTTCTACCGATGAATTGTTTGCAAAGTATTTTACGGAAGCCCTGGCCAAAGAGGTTTCCGATTTCTATATTGAAACCAAAAGCAAAAAGGCGCGTATGAATATGGACATTTTACAAAAACAAACCGACTCCGTTCGTGGTGAATTAAACGGTGCCATTACGGGGGTAGCGGTTGCCAATGACAATACCTTCGGGTTAAACCCAGCGCTCAATGTGCGAAGAGCACCTTCAGCCAGAAGGCAGGTTGATGTGCAGGCAAATACAGCCATCTTAACCGAGTTGGTAAAACAATCTGAAT
>JAENXB010000205.1 GCA_016649785.1 Flavobacteriaceae bacterium | reverse complement strand
GTAATTTACACATAACCTTTTGTGTTTGTTAAACCATGCTCGTTTCATCTGTTTTACAATTTTAACGCTTCTTTGTTTTGATACGAACTTTACAAAAGAATTGTTTTTAATTAACGAATGAAACATCGTTCTGCTCTCCTCCCCCTCGTTTCTGAACAGCCTGTCCCGAAATTCCCCCGCTGGTGCGTTATTATATCGCGTTCCTTTTAAAACTACTATATAAATAAATCAAGAAGCGACAGCGTCGCGATAATATTTGTAGATAAAAATATGATAAGCGTTCTTAAAGGTGCAGTGCACCGCAATATTTTCTTTGTTACGGTGCGCCTGCACCTTGCTGCTAATATACATCTCCAATTCTACAAATATTTTGGTGCGCCTGCACCTACATGTATATCACACGATGCAATGGTGCGGTAGCAGGGGAACGAAACTGAAGACGAGGTGGCTGAATCCAATATTTACATTCTCAAAATAAACTTACCACCCCGGCCCGTGTAACCCGAGACACCTCTCTCCCCCTCGTTTGCAACGAGGGGTTAACTGTTCTTGAGTTTGTAACTAATTATTTCACAATAACAACATCAACATAACCTTTTTCTCCCGAATAATCCCTGGCTGAACTCCATAAATAATCTTCTGCATGAAATACAATTTGTGCCCTCACGGGGTTTTCATGAGAATAATTTATTCGCTGGTCAATCAATGTATTGGCATCTAATAGAACCGCATGATTTGTTTCCTGCCAGAATTTGTATTTTTTTATACGATTATCATATTTCCCTGCAAATTCAAACCTATACAAAAGCCAATCCCTTCTGCTTTCAGGTATCTCCTGAATAAGTTTTAAAACAGATTTGGATGTAAACTTTTTAAAATCCCTAATTATTTCGCTAATTCTAAAATCTTCATTGGCCTGGCAAACAAGATGCAAATGATTCGACATTAAACACCAAGCGTAAACGATAAGACCTTTTTTTTCAACACAGTAGTTTAATGAATCGATAATTTCAACTCTGTATTCTTTTCTTGTGAAAACATCTACCCAGTCGGTTACAGTAAATGTCAAAAAATAAACTGCGTTTTGGTCGGTGATAAAATAGTTGTCTGCGGACATTTTTGTTTTAAAGTTACAACATTTTGTTTTTCTATTATTTGTCGATGCAATCGACCAACAGCTCACCCCTCGTTACAAACGGGGGTTTTGTGCTCAAAAACTGTATTGAATATTTCTTGAAACTGTGCAAATTTGTTTCTGTATCTCAGCCTTTGGCCGAAAAAATTTAAAAATTACAATTAATTCCAAAAATTATCTTTTCAATTTTTTTGAAGACACACCAATTACAAATCGGCGCAAGCAGAGAAACACATGGCTATTCTTTTCGGTAACGCCGCTCCATTTCATTATATCTTGCGCGGGCTTTCTTTTGAATTGTTCTCTTTTTAGTCGTTGTCGTATCGTCACTTAAAAAAACAGCTTCGGTATTGCCCGATGTAATTTCAAGTACTTTGTTATACTTTTCAGGCAAACCTAAGGTGGCAGCATCTTTCCATTCTCCCTTTCCAAACACCGCAATTTCTTCTCCCTTTTCCAAAACCCCTTCCCTGTATCGGAATGTTCTGTTAAAACCGATGGCACCTTTACTGTTATATCCTTTTTTGTTTAAATATTGTTCCAGATTTTTGTCTGGGTCATTCATAAATCCCGAAGCGTAATTTTGGTCATCAACAATATAACAGTTTATATTTTTATCGTTTACATAAGCATAATGTTCTCCGTCTTTTATCACAAATTTGGTTGTAAGCTCGTCTTCAATACGCGTTATCCATCGGGTACTTTTCCCCGCGCTAACTCTTTCTTTAACATGGATTGAATATACTGCACACTCGCGCCCCGACAAAGGAGCAATAAGTGGATCGCCAATAATTTCAACGTACCCAACAATTTTTGCTATATCGCCGTTTTTAAAATTTGCTATCTTTTTTAGTTCGGCCTTTTTTAACTTCCTTTTTATCCTGGCCTTTTTACTAAAAACCTGACTTAGAATTACGACAATAATTCCAATTCCGAGGATAACAAAGAAAAGCGATAATTCCATTATTTTTGAATAAAATAAGTTGATAAACCGGATTCCTGAACACAGTAAAAAACACGCGTGAAAATAGTAATTTTTTTACACTCCCCGGCTAGCGCAGATTTGTAGTACATGCTCCGGGTTAACTTAAATGGCACCGATTGCAAACTGGCGTGAGCGGGAGCTTTTGTATTTTATTATTATTTGTCGATACAATCGACCAGCAGTTTACACTTCGTTGCAAACGAGGGGCAGGTTAAAGGTGGTTTAAGCCAATAATTGCAATATTAAATTAGATTGACCACCCCGCCCCGTGTAAACCGGGGCACCCCTCCTTTTAAAAGAAGAAGGAGGGGAAAACTCCAGCAGGGCGAATTTGTCTTCGTACCTCAGCTTTTGGCTGAAAAATAAATCAATTCTATTGAAGACACACCGATTACAAATTGGTGCGAGCGGTGTCTTTTATTAATCCCCCTTTAATTCCCCCTTTTACTAAGGGGGACGAAGAAAACCGCACCTCCTTGTAAATAATGTTTACGGTTAATTTGAGATTACAATCGGGAATTCGCGATAGCCTCCTTTGCTTGTCCAGCGGATTTTATACGCACCCTTGAAACTTGCTTTTTTAGCCGGGTCTTTTCCATCCCAGGTAATAATTAAATTTCTATCCATCTCAATTTTTCCTTTGTACAAGTTGGTGATTTTTACACCTGTTGTTTTATACAAGTCGATTGAAATAGCACCGGCATTCCGCGATTTGCAAATAATTACAGACTCCCCGTTTTTTGGTATTTTATGCGGAAGAACAGTAGCAAGATAAAGATCGCTGCATGCTGTAAAGTCGACCACTGGTACATTAACATTATCGTCTGCATATTTTCTTTTAAAGCCAGGAGGATGAACAAGTACTGTTTTTTTATAGCTAAGATATTCGGGTGACGTAGTATCTCCGTTAAACCTTAATTCATAAAGGTCGCGTATGGTCTGATCAAAATCCAGGAGTGCGGTCCACAATTCCCCTCCATTTTTAACCGCATTTGAGTGTCCGTAAGTTCTTTTGAAATCAGCAAGTCCTGTTGTATCACCATCCGCTCCCAGTCCATTTGAATTTATATATTTAGGATGAACACGGTTCTTGTTCCACATCACTTCCAGGTTGGTATTTATAATTCGTTGTATATCCACCGAGTCGAAAACAATTCCATGATGATATGCATTTACTATTTGACTTACCTCGCCGGCCTGATAACCGGAGCGCCAGGGATGAACCCAAACGCCGTGACGGGTGTTGCTATTTTCCAGATCGATGTCTCCCGGGTAAAGGGGTTCATAATAGTTCCAGCAGTAGTGATTATCGAAATACTGGAAGTGACTTTTGGCCGTAAAATATATTTGTTCGGCCCGTTCCCAATAAAATTGCTCACCGGTTAATCTGTGTAGCTGCAGGCAAACTTCAGCAACATCCATTTGTTTGTTAAACGGATGGCTAACTCCCGACCGGCTTACTTTCGGGTCAACAATCCACTCCTTCAGGTTATCTTCTTTTAAATATTTATTAAAGCCAATATAACTTCCGTAAGGGGCGTCATCCACCCAGCATTTCCTGAAATCCCACTTTTCAATAAAATCTTTTCGGGCTGTTTTTATATAGGAGTTGGCCTTGTTTCCATATTTTGCTTTTAAAAACTTATCTTCCAAAACCAGCACACAAAAATCCAGAATCCCGGCCATAAGAATTGCATCGCCAACCAGCGCATCTTGTAAATAGCCCGAATCATATTGATATTCTCCTATCCACCCTTTATATCCATCCGGGTCGCTTAGCATTTTGCCAATGAGAAAATCATAATACATCACACCGGCATCCAGCCATTCGGTATTTTTTGTTAGCTCATAATTATTTACAAACCGATGCATTCCATACGCAGCTTGCCAGCAGAAATTTTCTCCGGTCTGCTTTTCTAAAGCCGGATTATTAACCATTTGCTGGTAGATTTCATCGGGAGCAATCGATTGTGCACTTGCTTTTTTATTGGCAGAAATAGAACTTACTGCCACAATTATACAGAAGGTTTTTAATGTTAACAACAATTTTCTTTTGGTTTGCATTTTCCCGATAATTTTAGCTTTAGTGAAATGTTAAATATATACTTTTTTAAACGCTTATTTTTAATTTATTTTCGGAGACACGCCAATTATACCAATTGTGGTTTATAATGCCGCAGAAAATTATAAACCCTACAATGGTTAATGCCGATATAGTTATTAAGGAGCAGACTGAGTGAAGCGAAAGTATGCGACATTTAATAACATAATCGGTATTACAAAACGGCACCACTGCGGCTGCGCGATTGTATCGCGTTCCTTTGTTTTGTTATTAAATAAACCCCACACGATGCAATCGTGCGGTAGCGGAGGACAAAAAATTACTGATATCCAAAGCGAACCCGGTGTTGGTGCAAACTTTTGATGGAGGGGTAAAATCGCTCATCGCCGGGCAGATAAATTGGCTGATTTTCGAATTGCCTGATTCCTGAACCGGGATTGTAATCTTTTAGTTTTGGATGAACCAGAACTTTTATCTTATCGGAAACGGAAATCCAGCTTCCACAGCTGGCGTGTCCCGTCCGTCAGCTGACGGATCTGGATGTACTTCGTACTTCAGCTCCTTGCTGAAAAAGGAATCAATTCTATTGAAGACACACCGATTGCAACCCGATCCGTCAGCTGACGGATGGGTCGGCGCGAACAGGGTAGGGTTGTTTTAATCCCCCTTTAATTCCCCCTTTTACTAAGGGGGAATTAAAGGGGGATTAAAACAACCCTACC
>JAENXB010000355.1 GCA_016649785.1 Flavobacteriaceae bacterium | reverse complement strand
TCCGTCTGAAAGAGCTTTGTATAAACTCGGTCTGCTCAATCCTGTTTCTTCGGATATTTTTGTCATTCCTATCGCTTTTGCAATATGTCCAATTGCATTTATAACATCTGCGTTATCCCCTTCTTCTAAAACAGTGTTGAGATATTCTGCAATCATTTCTTTGCTGTCCAAATAATCTGCTATATCAAATTTTGAAGTTTTCATTTTTTCTATTTGTTTAATTTGTTCCAGATTTCTTTCGCTTTCTTTATGTCTTTCTGTTGAGTCGACTTATCTCCGCCAATTAGTAGAACAATTATTTTTCCGTCTTTTTCTTTGAAGTAAACTCTGTAACCTTTAGCAAAATTCACTCGTAATTCCCTAATTCCGCCGCCGACAGGTTTACACTCTCCAAAGTGTCCGTCGCTTTCTATTTTCTGAATTCTAAAGAGAATTTTTGCTTAGCCCTTCAAGTCTTTGAACCTTCTCAGCCACTTATCAAATTCAATTGTTTTCTCAATAAAGAACATAAATATTGTATCTACTTGGATACAAGTTTAAATTAAATTTTTTAATCCAGCGTCATTTTTTGAAGTTTTCCGTTTGAGTGAGATAATGCACAACCACAAGTTTATATCCGACATGTCGTTTATATCTTATTGCTGATAGTTTGCTTTTGAATGGCATGTCGTTCATTTACTCTCAAATGTACCTGATTCAATCAGAGCATCCAAGGGGCTTTTTAGTGCTTTGCTGTTTGTGCTCAGAATATGTGTGTAAACTTTGGTGGTTTTTAACCAATGAGTCGCACGGAGGTTTTGATTTTCCCCTGTGAAACTCCGTGAATTCCTCTGAGTCACTCTGTGGTTAATTAGGATCAAGCACAATTATTCTTGATCATAAAAAACCTCCCCAAAAAAATTAAACATAAAAAAACTCCTTAGTTTCCTAAGGAGTTTAAAAAAGGGTGGAAGACCGGGCTCGAACCGGCGACCCTCGGTACCACAAACCGATGCTCTAACCAACTGAGCTACAACCACCATTTATTCGCGGTTGCAAATGTATATTTTTTCTTCAATTTTACAAAGAAAAAAACACTATTATATTAGATCAAAAATGGAATCAACTGCAGGATAGCGCTCTACTGTGTAACCTTCAGCGTGGTCTGTTCCTATCAATCTTCCTAAATCCCTGGCCCTGTAGGTAATACTATCCAAAAAATTATCGTCGGAAATCGGGGTTTTTGGTTCGGTACTGTTTTTGTCAAAAATCTGGGTTTTATAAGCCTTTACAGAAGCCAGTTTTATATCCATATATCCGGTAATATCCACTACGATTTCCGGGGTTAAATTTTTCCACTGAATGTAGTGATACACAAGTTTTGGCCTCCAGGCTTCCTGTTTATCATTTTCAAAAATGGTTTCAATCTTGCGCAAACCGCTTAAAAAACAAGCGTCACTTACCAATTTCGAAGCTTTCCCGTGATCTATATGCCTGTCGTCTACTGCATTGCAAAGTACAATTTCCGGCCTGTATTTTCTCAATATTTTAATAACCTCCAATTGATTGGCAAAATTATTCTCAAACAGGGCATCGGCAAACCCGAGGTTAAGCCTCATTTCTATTCCCAGGATTTTCGCTGCCTCCGCAGCTTCATCAGCCCGGGTTTGGGCGGTACCCCTGGTTCCCATTTCTCCCCGGGTAAGATCTAATATCCCCACTTTTTTTCCGCGATCAATTTCCTTTGCAATGGTGCCCGAGCAACTCAGTTCAACATCATCCGGGTGTGCTCCTATTGCTAATATGTCTAATTTCATTT
>JAENXB010000066.1 GCA_016649785.1 Flavobacteriaceae bacterium | reverse complement strand
CCTGATGGCTACACTCTCCATTATTTTTACGCTTATTATCGTGATCGCTTATTCCAGTGCTTTAACCCAATTGATCAAGCAACGGCAGATCTCACAAATCAAAACCGATTTCATCAATAATATGACGCACGAGTTTAAAACTCCTATTGCAACTATAAATCTTGCACTTGATTCCATTCAGAATCCTAAAATAATCGGGAATCAGGAAAAGGTTACGAGGTATTTGCAGATGATCAGGGAGGAGAATAAACGCATGCATGCACAGGTGGAGAATGTACTGCAAATCTCAAAACTGGATAAAAATGAACTCGACCTTAAAAAGGAACGCCTTAATCTGGATGAAATTATTGAGGATGCCATTACCCACGTTGAACTTCTTGTAGAAGACAGGAAAGGCTATATTAAAACGCATTTTGGCGCCTTAAAATCTTCAGTTCTGGCTAACCAGGATCACCTTACAAATATTATTGTAAATATATTGGACAACGCAATTAAATATTCAGATAACGAACCTAAAATTGACATTTTCACCGAAAATGCAAGGCATAATATTGTTATAAAGGTTCGCGATCAGGGTGTGGGAATGAGCAAAGGGGTTCAGAAAAAAATATTCGAAAAATTTTACCGTGAACACACGGGAGATATACATAATGTAAAAGGTCATGGTCTTGGCCTGTCTTATGTAAAACGTATCCTGGACGATCATCATGGAACAATTACCGTGGAGAGCGAAAAGGGAAAAGGAAGTACTTTTATAATTAAATTACCACTAATAACTTAGTATATGGAAACTGAAAACAAGAAAATTTTATTGGTTGAGGATGATCCCAATTTTGGAACTGTCCTCAAAGATTATTTGGCGATGAATGACTATGACGTTACTCACGCAAAAAACGGAATGGAAGGTTTTGAAAAGTTTAAAAAAGACGATTTTGACCTTTGCATCCTGGATGTGATGATGCCTTATAAAGATGGATTTACACTTGCAAAGGAAATTCGCGAGAAAAATCAGGAAATCCCTATTATCTTCCTAACCGCAAAAGCGATGAAGGAAGATGTGTTAAAAGGCTATAAAGTTGGGGCAGATGATTACCTGAACAAGCCTTTTGATTCTGAGGTTTTATTGATGAAGATCAAGGCAATTATGCAACGTAAGGCGACAGATAATGTTTCTGATAGCAAGCAATTTGAATTCCAGATAGGAGGTCTTCATTTAAATTCCAAGTTGAGGTTTTTAACTTACAAAAATGAAGAACCCATAAAACTCTCTCCAAAAGAGAATGAATTGTTGCGCTTGCTTGCATTACACGAAAATGATTTGATGCCGCGTGAATTGGCTCTCACAAAAATCTGGAGGGACGACAATTATTTCACATCAAGGAGCATGGATGTTTATATAGCCAAGTTGCGTAAATACCTTAAAAAAGACCCGAGTGTTGAAATTCTCAACATTCACGGGGAAGGTTTTAGGCTTGTTGTGAAAAACCAGGATAACGGCGAAGCATAAAAAGTAAAATTTCAGTTTCCAAAAGAGACTGTATAAAGTAGTATTAGACACCCGGTTAGTTTCCAAAAGTCTTGAAAATTTGACTTTTACAAAACATATTGTGGATTGCTCATATACTTTATACAGTCTTTTTGTGTTTAAATGTTAACAAACTTCAAAGATGGTTTTAGATATTCTGTACTATATTTACTGCGGTAAGCCAAATAAGGTATGAGCGGTATCCCTAAGCTACAAAATCACCCAGACGATTTTTCTCCCTTTTCTCCCGGAAAGGCCGGATTTTGGATTGTGTTGACTTTTTTGATGGTTTTTGTGGGGTGGAGTGTGGTGGGGCAGAATCCTGAAACTATTACACCCCAGTATCAATGGTTAAACAAGGAGGACATCGCTACAGTGTCACTTGCGAATTTAAATACTGACGACCTCATAATTTCAATCGCAACAGATCCGCAAGGAAATGTTTATACCCTTTCCTTTGGCAAAGGTGTTGCCAAAAGAGATGCTGATGGCAATATGATCAATGCTCAATTTATTCCGTCAGGAGAATTAGATAATCCCCTTGATATTGCAATAGATGAAGTTGGATTTATCTATATAGCTGATTTTCTAGCCTCGGGCGAATTTTTTGATAATGGAAAGATTAGGATTTTTGATTCTAATGGAAATTTTTTACCAAACAGAACAATTCTTACGTCATTTTATAGGCCACTTGGATTGGATGTAAATGATGAAAATGTCTATGTAGCCGAATTTAATGACGCAAAGCAGGGGCCTGAGCAAAATCAACAATTAAGTAGAGTTCGAATTTATAATAAGAACAATGGGGTTTTAGTTGATCAAACCAAACAGGTAGAAGTTCCCTTTCGAATTGCGGTAGATTCACAAAAAAATGTTTTTGTTAGCCAGGCTGGTAATAATAGTCCCGCTGTTTTAATTTTTGACCAAAATTTAAATTATCAAGGGGAATTACCCAATATTATATCGCCCGGAAGTGTCGTTGTTGATTCTTTTGATTTTATTCATGTCCTTGAATATACTACCAGGATTGACTTTAGTCAATTTATAAATTTTGCGGACATAGGGCCTACGGAAATACTTGCGATTTCGGATCAGATTAATAGGGGGATAAGTAATGAGGATTTTGTAATTAAAATATATGATGTAAATCGAACACTTGTAAAAACATTTAAAGAATTTATTGATTTTCCAGTAGATCTGGCTTTCAACAGATGTGACAGGATGTATGTTAACAATGCCGAGATTTTCGGAACTCCAATATTTGGTACTTTTTTTCCATCTAAATTAGAATTCGATCTAGAAATCTATAAAAGAACACCTTCATTTGATAAAGCCGAGGCACCGGTAATTACTTGCCCTGCAAATATTGAAGTAACAACAAATGCAGGAAATAATTATGCAGTAGCTAATTTTCCAAATGCAACAGCTACCGATAATTGTGCAGTTATCGTCACCCAAACATTTGGGCTTCCTACGGGAAGCCAATTTCCTATAGGTGATTCAACCATCGAATTCACGGCTAAAGATTCATTTGGAAATACAGATATATGTACATTTCTTATTACTGTAAAACCAGGAGAGGAAGTAAATATGCCGCCAGTATTTGTCAATTGTCCGGCAAATATCCTTACAAATAACGATCCTGGTTTTTGTGGTGCAAAGGTCACTTTTCAAACACCAATAGCTACAGATGATAACAATATTGTGACAATAACAAGAATTGGTACTGGTCCGCAATCCGGAGATTTATTTCCTGTAGGCACAAATACTCTTAATTTTGAAGCTAATGACGGAGTAAACACCCCTGTTTCCTGTAGTTTTACCGTAACCGTTTTAGACAATGAGAATCCCGCAATTACTTGTCCATCTGACAAAACAGAAAATATAGCTTATGGCCAGACCGGAAAAATTGTAACCTATAATTTGCCGGTTTTTAATGATAATTGTCCGGGGTCCACAATTTTACAGACAGATGGATTGGCCTCGGGAATCAATTTTCCACTGGGGACTACCAATAATACTTATGTTGTCACTGATGCTTCAGGAAATACTGCAGAATGCGGTTTTACAGTAACCGTAATAGAAGATTCTGATACTGAAGTGCCTGTTATCACTTGCCCTTCAGCAATTACCATAAATGTGGATTCAGGAACCTGTGGCGCTGTCACGAATTATACAACTCCTACTGCTACCGATAATTCCGGAACACCAACCGTTCGGTTTAAGTCAGGTTTGGCATCTGGCAGTGTTTTTCCGGTTGGAATAACAACAGTAATTTATGAAGCTGAAGATGCAGCTGGAAATATGGCTGAATGTAGTTTTACCATAACCGTTATTGACAATGAGGACCCTACAATTACTTATCCATCAGACAAAACAGAAAATGTAGCTTATGGCCAGACCGGAAAAATTGTAACCTATAATTTGCCGGTTTTTAATGATAATTGTCCGGGGTCCAAAATTTTACAGACAGATGGATTGGCCTCGGGAAGCAATTTTCCTCTGGGAACTACAAACAATACTTTTGTTGTTACTGACGCTTCCGGAAATACCGCAGAATGCAGTTTTACGATAACAATAACAGAAGATTTTGATACTGAATATCCTGTTATCACTTGCCCAGCAGCTATTACCAAGAATGTGGATTCGGGAACCTGTGGTGCTGTCTCGAATTATACAACTCCTACTGCTACCGATAATTCCGGAACACCGACCGTTCGGTTTAAGTCAGGTTTGGCATCTGGCAGTGTTTTTCCAGTTGGAGTAACAACAGTAATTTATGAAGCTGAAGATGCAGCTGGAAATAAGGCTGAATGTAGTTTTACCATAACCGTTATTGACAATGAGGATCCCACAATTACTTGTCCTTCTGACAAAACAGAAAACTATGATCCGGCAATTGGTTTTACTCTGCCCGATTATACCAGTTTAGGAATTACAGCCGATAATTGCGGTTTTGTTAATGCGACCCAATTCCCAGCAATTGGAACTTTGGTAACCCGAAACACCCAAATCATAATTACTGCAACAGATGCGGCCGATAATTCCTCTACTTGTAACTTTATGGTCAACTTGTCTGAAAATGAAGTTTTGAAGATAGATTGTCCTTTAGACCAGATAGGACAACTGAATGAAAACTGCCAGTTTACAATTCCGGATTATAGAAGTTTAGCCACGGTTAATTTTCAAAATGCCATTATTACGCAGTCTCCCTTAGCGGGAACAGTCGTGAACTCAGATACTACTATAATATTAACAGCCAATTTGAACGGGAAAACTGATGAATGCTACTTTCAGTTAATTCTGGAAGATACTATTGCACCGGATGCAAACTGTGTCGGGGAATACAGTTTAAGCCTTAACGCAGACGGAGTTGCCAACCTTTCTGCAAATGAAATTAATTCTAATTCAACAGATCATTGTGGAATCGCATCAATAATGATTGACAAAACACTTTTTACTTTTAATGACCTTGGAGAAAATACTGTGATCTTAACAGTTACTGATACAGCAGGGAATGTGGATTCCTGTACCACAATTGTAAGGGTTCTTATCGGGAATTATGTTCCAGGGGATTTTAACTGCAAATCCCCGGTAGTAATACAACTGGATGAAACCGGAAATGCCACCATAAGTTCAAGTGATCTTTACACCGGAAATCCCGGAGATCGGAATTTTGTCCTGAGTAAAACCAGTTTTAATTGTTCGAATATTGGGAATAATCGGGTCGACTTTAGTTTTACAGGGAATGATGGTTCGGGCACTTGTGGAATAAACGTTATTGTTGAGGACAATCTGCCTCCAGAGGTCCAAACCAGAAATATTACTGTAACCTTAAATTCTTTCGGAACCGCCTCAATCACTGCGGAGATGATAGATAATGGTTCTTCTGATAATTGTGGTACACCGCAGCTAAGTTTGGATGTTTCAACCTTCAGCTGTAATAATTTAGGTGAAAACACAGTAATTCTAACAGCAACAGATGGCAGCGGGAATTTCACAACACAAGCTGCAAGTGTAACAGTTTCCGGAAGTTGCAAAGAAATCCCGGTAACCGGGTTTGAATACATCTTCATTTATCCAAACCCAACTCCCGGACCTTTTACTTTTGATACGCCATCCGGTTGGATTCTTGAAAAGGTGGAGGTTTATGATGCACGCGGGAGATATGTTTTAACCGAAACCTATTCAGAAAATGAATTTGAATATTCAATGGATCTAAGCAGTTTGCAGCAGGCTGTTTATATTTTAAAATTGCACACATCACAGGGAATTAGGATCATCAGGGTGATAATCTATTAAAGATTTGCCTTTAAGAAATTTTGGCGTTTATAAAATCGATGATCTCTTGAGCGGGAGTCTTATAATCGAACCAGTGAATATTTTTGTCTTTTCTAAACCAGGTGAGCTGGCGCTTTGCAAAACGGCGGGTATTTTTCTTGATCTCTTCCACTCCTTCCTCCAAATTCACCCTTCCTTCAAGAAAAGCAAATAATTCTTTGTAGCCCACTGTGTTGAGCGCGTTTAAATTACGTTTTGAATATAGGCCCTCAGCCTCTTCCAGCAATCCCTCGTCCATCATAATATCAACACGCCGGTTAATACGGTCGTAAATTTCCTCCCGTGGCGCAGTGAGCCCTATGGAAATGTTTTTGAAAGGCCGTTGTGTTTTGGGTTGATCTAAAAACGACGAAAAAGATTTTCCTGTGCCCAGGCATATTTCCAGGGCCCTTATCACACGATGCGGGTTATCGCTGTCTATTTTTTCATAATACACAGGATCCAGGCTTTTTAATTGCTCCTTTAAAGGTTCAAGGCCAAGTTCTGCGAATTGTTCATTAAGCTCCATCCGAATTTTGGGATCAACCTCGGGAAAATCGTCCAGGCCTTCCAATAAACTTTTTACATAGAGTCCGCTCCCGCCAACAAGAATTAGCAACTTGTGTTTCCTGAACAATTCTTCGGTTGTTGCCAGAGCTTCTTTTTCAAAATCGCCTACAGAGTAATCCTCTAAAATAGATTTGTGATGAATAAAATGATGCGGTGCGGCTGCCAATTCCTTTTTAGAAGGTGCAGCCGTTCCTATACTCATTTCCTTATAAAATTGCCGGGAATCGGCAGAGAGGATTTCCGTGTCAAAGGCTTTGGCCAGCTCGATGCTGAGAGCTGTTTTTCCTATTGCAGTTGGGCCTACAATACTTATAAGATAGTTAGTGTTCATTTAGTTTATGTCCGCAGTTATGGCAAAATTTGGCGCCGTCAAGATGTTTGCTCTCATTGCAATTAGGACAAGCCTGGGTATTTAAATGGACTTCCTTGCGACTTCCCCTTGTAAGTTCAGCGCTTACAATTCCCGTCGGCACTGCAATTACCCCATAACCTGTGATCATAATAAACGAGGCGATGAATTGACCTAATGGAGTTCCCGGATGGATATCGCCATATCCAACAGTGGTAAGGGTTACTATGCTCCAATAAATACTTATGGGAATACTTGTAAATCCATTTTCCGGTCCTTCCACCAAATACATTATAGTACCCATAATTATGGTTATAATAATTACGGCAAACAGAAAAACAAAAATCTTGGCCCGGCTATCCCGCAGTGCTTGCATCAATTTATTGGATTCTCCTATATATCGGGTAATTTTTAAAATTCGGAAGATCCTGAGAAGTCTTAGTGCACGAAGCGCAAAAAGCATATTAAACCCGCCACTAACAAAAGCGAGATAGGATGGAAGAGTGGAAAGCAAATCTACAATTCCGTAAAAACTAAAAATATAATTTTTTGGCTTGTTGATAGTGATTATCCGAAGTATATATTCGACACTAAAGAAGAAGGTTATTATCCATTCTGCAATATAGAATTCCCGGGAATATTTTATATTAAATTCGGCAATGCTCTCCAGCATTACCAAGGCAATGCTTAATAGAATTATAACCAGCAGAGCAAGGTCAAACAATTTCCCCATTGGGGTATCTGCCTCATAAATTATTCTGTGAAGCGAGAATTTCCAGTTTGAGGTTTTCTGATTTTCGGTTTGGCTATCTTCCAAATTAAGGAATTTATTATGGATTGAGTTGAATGATCTTTAACTTCCTGTTTTTCCTTAAATAACTTTGAATGATGTGCCGGGCATCCCGGTCATTTGTCATGGGAGTTATTATATTTCGAACAATATCGATATTATTTAGCTGATAATTCAAATTGAAATATCCAATTCCTATAAATACACCCTCTTCTACCAGCAATGCGCTTTTTTCATCTACCTCGCGCCCGCGGTCTATAACCAACATATTTTGATTGTTATAACTGTATTTTTCAAGTATTTCCAGGACTCTATTGTTATATTCTGAAGGTGATTCTTCACCTATACAAGCTCCCTTACAGGTTTTAATGCTGTAGTTGAAGCAACTTCCCTTTCCGGCCTGTAATCCCGATAAACGAAGGCAAAGCTGAGAAGATTCTACTATTGTATGCAACACGTTTTTTGCCTGTTTTAAACTGGTGAAAGTGGTAATGTTCTTTTTCCGGGCATCGGCTTTCCCTATTTGCAAGTTGATATATCCATTTTCATCCGTAAATTGGTAAAGCGCATAGTTGAAAATGGACCTTTTTAATGCTTTGTTATATTTAGGTTTGTTTTGTTTTATTTCTTCGTTTTCTTTTAAGAGGGCAATTAATTCATTTCCGGTGGCTTCAAAACTTACCGAGGACACTTCTTTTTGGATCTCCCTGGCCTGGCGTTGGTCGGTGGTAAAATGCTGGCTTACCCTTTTTCTGATATTCCTGCTTTTTCCTATATAGATAATTTCCCCAGCTTTATTATGCAAATAATAAACCCCTGTAATTGAAGGCAGGTCATCCAACATTTGAATTAATTTCGTGTCCATTCGTCCCGAAGGCTCATTCTTAACATTCTCTTTAAGAATGGTTTTATGAGAATCTTTTGCAAGCAGCATTTTAAACAATTTAATTGTCGCCAATGCATCTCCACTTGCCCGGTGTCTGTCGGTTACAGGAATTCCCAATGCCCGTACTAATTTTCCCAGGCTATAGGATGGTTGCTCCGGGATCAAAATTTTCGAGAGTTCTACCGTACACAGGGTTTTTCTCTCAAAATCAAATCCCAGCCTGCGAAATTCCAGGCGTAATATGCGATGGTCAAACTGTGCATTATGGGCAACCACAATGCAATCACTTGTAATTTCAACAATGCGTCTTGCGATCTCATAAAATTTGGGGGCATTGCGCAGCATCTCGTTATTAATGCCCGTAAGACCAACAACAAAGGGTTGAATAGGCTGTTCCGGATTCACCAGACTTATAAATTGATCGACCACCTTTTGTCCGTCAAATTTATAAATAGCAATTTCGGTAATACCTTCTTCATTGTATTTTCCTCCGGTGGTCTCTATGTCTAATATTGCGTACATAGGCTCCCTAACCCCCAAAGGGGGAATTATCACCGTTGAACAAATTTTTCATTTTATATAAACTCATTTTCATTTTATATTTTTAAATTCCTCCAAAGGAGGAGTGATTTTTACTCCCCCTTAGGGGGTTGGGGGGCTTCTCTTCCCCCAAATATGGCACTTCCTATTCTCACCATATTACTGCCGCAGTCTACGGCAATTTTATAATCGCCGCTCATTCCCATGGATAGGATTTTTAGCTGCGGATAGTTTATTTTAAACTCCTTGAAAACCGAATTTAAAGCTTGAAATTCTTTTCTCACCTGTTCCATATCCTCTGTAAATGTGGCCATTCCCATCAGGCCAACAACTTTTACATTCTGCATTTTCAAAAATTCTTCTGAATTTAGAATTCCCTTTGCTTCTTCAGTGCTGATACCGGATTTTGAATCTTCCTCGGCGATTTTTATCTGCAGAAGGCAGGAAATACTCCGTTCATTTTTCCTCGCCTCTTTATTAATTTCTTTCAACAATTTTAAACTATCTACGGTATGAACAAGATTTACATATGAGGCCATATATTTCACCTTATTTCGCTGTACGTTTCCAACCATGTGCCATTCAATGTCTTTGGGTAAGGCTTCCCATTTCGTGGTCATTTCCTGGATTTTGTTCTCTCCAAAAATACGCTGCCCGGCCTTGTAAGCCTCTGAAATCTCACTGATTGGTTTTGTTTTTGAAATCGCTACCAGGCTAACTTCCGTGCCTAATTCTTCTTTATATTTCTGAATATTTTCTGAAATGTTCATATTGTAAATTTAAAAAAAAAGCTTTTTAAAATAAAGCTAATTCTGTGTCTTCTATAAAAAGGACGCCTCTTTCGCTGAAGGTTTAAAATTCATAAATGGTGAGCCCGCTTCTCAGTTTTGGTTCAATATAAGTGCTCTTTGGCGGCATAGTCAAACCTTCATCGGCTACCTGTTTTATTTCTTCAATTGTTAAAGGGAGCATTCCAAAACCTACGGCAAATTTTCCACTGTCAATTTTAGCTTTTATTTCAATTAAATCGTTCTTCCCGTGAATATAAACAATCCGGCTATCATTTCTTAAATCCTCAATACCTAAAATGGGCTTTAAAATCTTTTCATATAAAATATAAGGATCCAAAGTGCTTAGCGAATCGGTAAATTCGTAATTCGTTTTACGCAGATACAGCGAATAAAATTCCCCGTCTAAATACATATTAAAATGATGTTTTTTAGAAGGGAAATAAACCTCAATACCTCGATTTTCAATTCGGAAGTGTTCATCCAGCCGGATCAGGAATTCTTCCTTGCTCAAACCATTTAGATCGGTTACAAGTCGGGTATACTCGTGAATTTTCAAATTGCTTTCGGCAATCAGAAAACTCATAAAATAGGTATAAGGTTCCTCCCCGGTATGATTTGGGTTGGTCTCTTTAGCTTCTTTTGCCAAAAGGGCAGAAGAGGCGCTGCGGTGGTGACCATCGGCTATGTAAAGGAAAGGCATTCGCTCAAACTCGGCTTTAATTTGGTCTACTACCCCAGGCTCACAAATTTTCCACAAATAATGGGTTTCCTTGTTATGAGTTGAAAACTCATATTCGGGAATACTTTTCATGGTTTGTTTGATCAAACTATTGATAACCTCAGAATCTGGATAGGTTAAGAGTACCGGCTCGGTATTAAAGCCTACTTCTTTCAAATAATCCTTAAACATGGTTTCGCGATGGGAGATGGTATCTTCGTGTTTTTTGATGATGTTGTTCTCGTAATCATGAACACTGGCAGCCGCAATGATCCCGGAAAAAATATTTTTTCGGGTTATAATTTTATAGAAATAATAACACGGCTCTTTATCCTGAATGAAAATTTTGGACTCTTTAAATTCCAGATAGCGGTTTTTTACCAGTTGAAAGCGTTTTTTACCTGTAATTTCATGCTGAAATTTATAACCAGGATTGATAATGTGCAAAAACGAAAAAGGGTTGTATTCCAGCTCAGCGGTGAGTTCTCCAATACTGTAATCTTCATAAGGCCGGGATGCCACAAGCCCGGCTTTGTCCCTTGGGGGCCTGACTGCTTTAAACGGATAAATTTTTGCCAAAGTAATATTAGATATTAGATTTGAGATATGAGTATTGAGATTTTAGAATTGTTCCAAAACGGGCGGAATTTTTCTTTCCACTTTCCACTCTTCACTTTCCACTATTTTAAAAACTGACCAGAGATTTTTTCAGCTTTTCTGCTTTCAGAATAGTCGTAAAATCCTTCTCCGGATTTAATCCCTAATTTACCGGCATTTACCATGTTTGTCAACAAAGGACAAGGTGCATATTTTGGGTTTTTAAATCCGTCGAACATCACTGTCATTATAGAATGGCATACATCCAATCCTATAAAATCTGCCAGTTGTAATGGTCCCATCGGGTGGGCCATTCCCAGCTTCATCACAGTGTCTATTTCGTAAACGCCTGCCACGCCATTGTATAAAGTTTCAATGGCCTCATTGATCATTGGCATCAAAATCCGGTTGGCTACAAATCCGGGATAATCCTTAACTTCTACAGGAACTTTATCCAGTTTTTCCGAAAGCTTCATGATGGTATTGGTAACCTTATCGGAAGTATTATAACCGCGGATAATTTCAACCAATTTCATCACCGGAACAGGATTCATAAAGTGCATCCCAATAACGCGGCCGGGATTGGAAATTCCTGCGGCTAATTGAGTGATGGAAATGGACGAGGTATTTGTTGCAAGTATGGTATCTTCAGCTCCACTTTTGTCCAGTTGCTTGAAGATCTCCATTTTTAATTTTAAATTTTCTGTTGCGGCTTCTATTATGAGTCCCACATTTTTTACTCCCGAGGGAATATCAATATGAGTAGTTATATTTTTTAAAGTTTCCTTTTTTTCTTCCTCAGTTATTTTTCCTTTGGCAACCATTCTGTCAAGGTTTTTGGAGATGGTATCCATCCCTTTCTGAAGGCTTTCCTTGGAAATATCGATAAGATGTACTTTATGGCCAAATTGCGCGAAAGTATGTGCGATCCCGTTGCCCATAGTTCCGGCTCCTATAACTGCTATATTTTTCATTTAGATAATATTTAAAAAGTCAATAGTTTTACTTAAAATTTATGTGCTGATATTTGTTTTTATTAATACCCATAATGGGCTTTAATTCCTAAAACTTTCTATCACCTGGTTTGCAATGCGCAATGCTTCTGCACCCTGCTCTAAGGTTACAATTGGAGTTGTATTATTCTGGATGGCATCGGCAAAGGTTTCCAACTCCTCCAAAATAGCATTTTGCTCTTCTATTTTAGGATTGTCAAAATAGATCTGTTTTTTAACCCCTTCAGCATTTTGCAGGATCATTGCAAAATCATCGGGATTTTCAGGAACATCTTTCATTTTTACCACTTCACATTTTCGTTCAAGAAAATCGACAGAAATATAGGCGTCGCGTTGAAAGAATCGAGCTTTGCGCATATTTTTGAGGGAAATACGACTTGCGGTTAAATTTGCCACACAGCCATTTTCAAACTGGATCCTGGCATTGGCAATATCGGGGGTTTCACTTATTACCGAAACTCCGCTGGCAT
>JAENXB010000376.1 GCA_016649785.1 Flavobacteriaceae bacterium | reverse complement strand
CATTGAAGGACACACAGATAGTACGGGAAGTGATGCATACAACTTGAACTTATCTAAAGAACGTGCTGCTTCTGTAAGAGAGTTCCTTGTATCTAACGGAATTCCTGCAAACAGATTGACTTCTGAAGGTTACGGAGAATCAAGACCTATTGCAAGCAACAATACTTCAAAAGGAAGACAAGAAAACAGACGTGTTGAAATCTCTTTGGATAAAGACAAAGAAATGAAAGTTAAAGAATAATAGCTCTCTATAAATATTCATAGAATAAGCTTGAAAGTTTAATTAAAAACGCCCCGATAATTCGGGGCGTTTTTTAATTTTACCCCTATGATATCATTTCTCTCTCAGATCCTGAAGGAGTTGCTACAGCAACCCACTAATATTTCCAATTTCACCTTTGTTTTACCGAGTAAAAGGGCTGGCGCTTTCCTGCGAAAGGAAATTTCAAACCTGGTTGAAAAACCCATTTTCTCACCAAAGGTTATGAGTATAGAGGAATTTACCGAAAACGTTTCCCAACTTAAAACCATAGATTCAGTCACAACCCTCTTTGAGTTTTATGCTGTTTATAAAGAGTGTACTCCTGCAGATCAAACCGAAGATTTTGAGAATTTTAGCAATTGGGCACAAACACTTATGCACGATTTTAATGAAATAGACCGATATCTGATTTCCTCGGAAGCTATCTTTGATTATCTCTCTGAAATCCAGGATATCAACCATTGGTCTTTACACGAAGAAAAGACTGATCTGGTAAAAAATTACCTCACATTTTGGAAAAAATTGCCGGAATATTACCTGGCGCTAAAAGCAAACTTACTGGAAAACAAACTAGCCTACCAGGGACTCATTTACAGGCAGGCTTCGGAAAAAATAGAAGATTTTGCCAAAGTCAATGCCCCTAATTATATTTTTATAGGTTTTAATGCCCTTAATAAGGCAGAACAGCTGATTATCCAAAAAATGCTGGATTACAAGGCCCGCGTTTTTTGGGATATCGATGAGGTGCATTTTCTGGACCAAAATCACGACGCCTCCCTGTTTATAAGGGAATATGCCGCGAACTGGCCCTATTATAAAAACCATGATTTTCAAAATATATCAACCAATTACGCTTCACAAAAAGAGATCGAGATTATTGGGATTCCAAAAAATATTGGACAAGCAAAATATGTCGGGGAAATTCTGGCCGATCTCAGCCCAAAGGAGTTAAACTCTACCGCACTGGTTTTAGGTGATGAAACGCTTTTGTTGCCTATGCTCAACTCGATGCCGGAAAACATTAGGGCGCTGAACATCACTATGGGTTATCCTTTAAAATTTAGCCCATTCTCCGCGCTATTTGAAAAATGCTTCGAAATGTTGATTATTGAAAATAATCGTTTTTATTATAAAGACGTGGTTTCAATATTGAACAATGCCGTGATCCAGAAAG
>JAENXB010000233.1 GCA_016649785.1 Flavobacteriaceae bacterium | reverse complement strand
GCTAACTGGTTACGGTTGAGAATTAGTTCAACCGTAACCAGTTAGCTTCCCTGCCTTACACTAACTAACCACACACTACGCTGCGTCTTTTTTAGTTTTCCTTTTTATATATAGGTTTACTTATCTGTTCCAACATTTCTCCTTTAACGCCCTCTTTAAATTAGATTTCCAATAGTATTAGAGGGTTTTAAAAATTCTTGTTTTTTAAATGGGAAATCCTAACTCCATCTCGTTCAGTGCAATCCTAAACCAATTGGAACTTCACACTTTTTTTGATTCACCTTCCGAGTCACTCTGCCGTAAACCATTTTTTGATAAAACAATGGCCCGGAATTTAGAAATTAGACGGCCTAATAGAAGACCCTTCCCAAAAGTCGGGATTCCCGGGCGGCCTATCCTAATTCTAAATTTCTGGTTAAAGGCATATCAAAAAATGGTAACAGCGACGGCTCTATGGGAAGTAAATCAAAATCGACAAAGTTTCGTTCAGTTCAACCTCCATTTTTTCTTTTAACCCGAAAATCAAAAATGGAAAACGCTCCGGATATAAAAAGTAAATCTGTGGATTTTGTTTAAAATGACCAAAAATTCATTTGTTATCGATTAGTGGTTTTTGACATTTCAAAGAGGCTAAAAACTCCTCGTAGACCCCATTATATATGAAAACACGGCAAATCTTATTTCAATTCTTTCCCTTGCTTATCTGAATTAAAATGTACCTTTTAAAAACTGGGATTCAGTAAATATTGACACCTGTAATGATCCCGATTTTGACTTTTTACTGATAACTGGAACATTCAAAAAAGTACAGAATCGGTTTTTTGGTCCAGGTTTATGCAAATGGTTATTAGCCACTTTGTATGAAATTTTATAAGATGGATCGAACAAAAAGGAATAGCAAGAGGATAACACGCTGCGCGGTGTTAAGCATTCCTTTTTGGCTTTAAAATGTTGATTACTAGTATCTTACAATAATTTAATTTTTAGCAATTTTTCCAATTTGCGTCAAATGCCTCGGGAGGGCTTGTAAACAGGGATAGATTTACGTCAAACTCTAAAAAAAAAGAAAAAAATGGATGCTTTTATTACCATTCGGTTCAAGCGAGAAACGGCAAAACGTTTTCAGCAATTTTCTAAAACCCATTACAAAACGCATACGGATGCTATGGCAGGGATGCTGGATTTTTTCTTTTACAATGAGATTTCCCCAAAAGAAAATTTTGGATCCACCGGCAGGCGAATTGAAAATAGCCTTAAGAAAAGAATAAATGCAGTGATCGCAATAGTGAAGGATATGGAAAAGAATAAGGTAAACCCAACTTTGGCCATTCTGGAATCACTTATGGAAGCTGCAGATCCAAAAAACAAAAAATGGAACCAGAAAAAAAAGGATTACGAGATAGATGACACGCATCCCGATTTCTATAAATAATTCATTATGTATATCACCATCACACCCCAAAAACTGGGAGCAAATTATTCCCAAAGTTCAGCTGGTTTTGTCGATTACCTGGAAAAAGAAAACCAACTTCCAGGCAAAGAAAACGATCACGAATTTTTCTTCAACCAAAAGGAGGATGACATTTCCCCGGAAGTGGTGGTAAAGGAAATAGATGCCAACACCACCAAGCTGAAAAAAATCGAACCAAAATTTTATTCTATAACGGTAAACCCTTCGCAATATGAACTGAAAAAACTACAAAACAGTTCGGAAGCTTTAAAGCAATATACCAGGGAACTAATGAAAGATTATGCATCCTGCTTTAACCGGGAAATCAATGGCCGGCCTGTTACTGTAAATGACATTAAATATTTCGCAAAGATCGAACACCAGAGGGCATTTAAAGGAACAGACTTCCATGTGAAGGAAAACCAACCGTATGCGACCAAAATACTGGAACTCAAAAATCAGGTTCGGAAAATCGAACGCGGCGAGATGCAGGGGAATATTAAAACCAGGGAACAGCAGATCCTTAAATTGGAAAGGGAAGCTCCACACCAACAAAACGGACAACGTATTGTTCAGGGAATGCTCAAGGAAGGAAACCAAAGCCATATTCATATTATAGTGAGCCGAAAAGATGTTTCCAATTCCTTCAGCTTATCCCCGGGAAGCAAGTACAAAGGATCAGAGGTTGAAATGTATGGCAAAGTGGTAAAAAGAGGATTTAACAGGGATCTTTTTTTTCAAAAAGCTGAAAAAACATTCGACAAGACATTTCAGTATCGCCGCAATTTTGTGGAAACATATCAGGCCAGGAAGGACTTTATTAGAAGTCCGAAATTATATATTTCTGCAATACTGGGGCTTCCCGCTTCAGAAAAAGCATTGGCCTTCAAGATGCTTCGGGAAACCGGAATACCGCTGCTCCCTGTGGTTCCCCTTTCTAAAGCACAGCTAACAGTGAGACTTATTAAATCTCTTCAACATGGAATTCATGTAGCATTAAGATCAGGATCAATAGGAATTTAAATTAACCAATTATGGAAACCAATTTCATCAATTTATTATGGAGCATTGCAATGGGAAGCGCCATTTTCTTTCGAATGTATAAAATAACATCCTACGCATTTCTTATAAATTTGCTTCTATGCGGTTTGTTCCTTTGGTCGGTTTTACCCACAGACCCATCCCTGAAAGAAATAGCTACTATTAGCCTTTATTTAGGTTGTCCCCTTATTTTGAGCAATACGGTCCTTTATGTATTTGTACCTAAAAAAGAAACATCAAATATTGAAAAGAAATACAAGGTGCATTTTAAAACCCGGAATGGCACATTTAAGATCAATAATGTCAAGCGCGGGGTTTCTGTAATTGGGGCTGCGGGTAGTGGAAAAACAGAAAGTGTGGTCTATAACCTTTTGGAGCATTTCAGCCGAAATTCATTCTGTGGACTTATACACGACTATAAGGATTACGAGATTACCGAAATGGCCTATCCCCTGTTCAGGAACCCTGATTTGCCGTTTTATATACTTTCCTTTGATAAAATAATCCATCGGGTAAATCCCATTGCACCGCGATATATGGAGAATGAAGAAGATATTAATGAGGTGTCGCGGGTTTTGATTGAAAACTTGTTGGAGCAAAAAGAAGCCGGCGCCACCGGGGCAGGTAAATTCTTTAACGATGCAGCGCAAGGATTAATCTCCGGACTTATATGGAAACTGAAAGTTTCTTTTCCCCAATATTGCACCCTCCCTCATCTGATTGCAATTTACCAATACCTGGATACCGATGAGATTATTGATTTTTTAAAAACCAACCAGACTTCCCGGGCTTTCGCAGATGCCTTTATAAGCGGGAAGGATTCCGAAAGACAAACTGCCGGTGTAAAGAGCACCCTTTCTACTGCATTAATGAAGATCAGCAGTAAACGTATTTTTATGGCGTTGGCAGCAGATGATATTCCCCTGAACATTAATAATCCCAGGAACCCGGCCGTGATTTCATTGATAAATAACCCAAAATACGACTCCGCATATTCCCCTGTCATCGCCACTGTAATGCACACCATTGTAAAGCAAATGAGCGTAAGGCACTCCAGATCATCTTTCCTCCTAATTGAAGAAGCTCCAACCATAAGGTTGTTAAATATGCACCGCATCCCGGCCACGCTCAGGAGTTATGATATAGCCACAGTATATGTGATGCAGGATAAGATTCAGAACGATATGATGTACGGGGACAAGGCCAGTAAGGCAATTTTAAGCAATCTGTCCTATCAATTCTTCGGGAAAGTAAATGATCCCGACACCGCGCGCTATTACGAACGTTTTTTCGACATCATAAAAGATGAAACAAAAACAGTGATGCGGGGAACCGGCCTGGACTTCGATACAAAAATATCTACAGGAGAAAAAGAGGTTTCTAAAATTAGGGCAAATGTTTTTTTTAGCCTAAAACCGGGAGAATTTGTTACTTATGCCGATGGAATTGATAAAAAAGTGCAATTTAAACAGCAGAAAATTGAACGGGAACTGCCTGATGTGACACAATTTTTTTCAGAGGAAGAAATCAATGAAAATTATAAAAAGATTTACAGAGAGGTTCGATCTATCTGCAAGGGTAAAAAAGCAAATAAAGATTGAGGAGGGAATTTGAAATAGACAATAAAAAGTGCATTACGTATGATAATCTGTAGTTTAGCAAAGAAGTAAGATGAAAAAAAT
>JAENXB010000041.1 GCA_016649785.1 Flavobacteriaceae bacterium | reverse complement strand
TTCCATTTTCCCTGTCAATGGTCATTCCGCACCAATTATTTACTCCACCTACCTTTGTATTTTTATAAGCTTCTTTATTTTCCCATGTTTCATACCCTTCTTCTCCAGGGTAAGGTATGGTATGAAAAGTCCAAACCAACTCCCCGGTCATGACATTAAACGCCCTTATATCGCCAGGTGCGGCGTCATTGCCTTCTGAAGTGCGCAGTGGCACTATAATTAAATCTCCGTAGATGGTGCCAGGAGTACTTGAACCCAGAAATTTTTCTTGTGCATTTTCTGGTAATCCTTTGTGCAGATCCAGTCGACCATTGTCAGCAAAATCTTTTATTGATTCTCCTGTCAAGGCATCGATGGCATATAAATGTGGTCCCATTCCATAATAAATCCGTTTGTCTGTTCCTTTAGACCAGTAAGCAACACCTCTACTGTTGCTGTGCCAAGCTTTTAATGGGTCACCATGAATCCAGATGCCTTCACCTGTAGCAGCATTTAGCGCAAAAGGACGCATATCTGCACCTATACCATACAATACGTCGTCTACTATAATTGGATTCATTTGCATTTGACCACTATCAGGAAGACTGTGTGACCATGCCAACTTCAGGTCTTTAACATTATCCAATGTGATCTGACTTAGAGTAGAGTATTGATTCCGGTCCGGACCGCCTTGAAATTCTCCCCATTTTGTGTAATCAATCTTTGATGGTTTTTCTAAATCTCTAGAGCAAGAAACTATTAGTATTAGTATTCCCAGAATTATATATGACAATTGTTGGTTTCTCATACTCTTTTTTCCATCTTACAAAATTATAGTTTTTATTTTATAATTTAGTTCGACTATTTAAGGGGCTGAATCAGCGGAAGGCATCGAAATATCGAACTTTAATGAGTTTATAAATGACTTTTTGAAAGGGATTGATTTCAAAATAACAGACATTTCAAGTTAGTCAAGCTAATTTCTTTTAAAGCAACTCTTCCACAATATGAATTTTAACTGGATTACAATTGTGAATATGGTAAAGGCCTTAAGAATACTCGTGTGATATTATTCATAGCATTAGCATACTCATCTAGTTTTATTATGCGTTGCCACTCTGGATGAGGTCCGAATTTCGACCAGGCTTGTTCGTGTTCTTCTTTATCTTTAAAAGCTAGCATATAGGTTAAGCATGGCATTTGGTTGCCAGAAATATTGGCGCCAAAAAACACGGTATGAAGTCCAACATCTTCGAAAATACCGAATTCACTGTCGTTAAACATTTTTACTTTTCTACGAAGTGCATCCTCGTTATAACTTTCATAAATTCTTAGTTCAAATAGTTCCGAATCATCTACTGGTTTAACTAAATTAGGAAATCCTGATGCCGACTTTATAAATGTACTTTCAATTCGGTCAAAGGGAATACTTTCTGGTGGTGATGTCCAATAAGATTGAGCATCTAACTTAAATTGCTGGTCCTTTTCCAAAGCATTTGCAACCTCTTGATAAGCTTGCATATTCTGATACGAAATTAGAAGGTATATTTTTTTAGGTAAGGCTTCGCCTGTTTCTTCAAAAGCTCCAACATTCTCAACGCCTTGTCGATTTAAAGCAGGAATAAGCGCGTTTTCAAGATAATCGTGCAAGATGTCTGCTTGTTTAGAAAATTCCATTTCGTAAACCCGTAATTCATAAATTTCAGATTGGCCGTTCATAGAGGTAAAAAAGAAAAGGGCAGAAACAAATAGAATTAGTCTAGACATAATAGTTGGGATTTAATTTAAATATTAAGTAAACAAAAATACTAATTTTAATTCATATTCTCATGAAATATAGAAAGCTTTGAATTATCAAACTTAAAGGAGTTTATAAGTGATTTTTTGAAGGTAGCTGAATTCGACAATATTCACTAATTAACAATACAGGAAAAAAAACCGTTTTGTGAACTATCTACTATGATTGCGGCATAAGGAGCGATAAACGAAACAGGTTTTGAAATTCAGTTAAAGCAATTTTATCCTTTGGAAGCCATTGCCTCACCATAGGTGTCATAATATTCTCTGTGCTCACATAATTTCCCATCCCTGAAATAAAATACCATGGCCCAATCTCCAGAATAAGGCTTACCTATTTTCTTGGATTTTGCATCCCAGTGCCCAAGCGCAACAACCTTGTCGCCTTCTCCGATAAGTTCCTGAACCTCAAATTTGGGAAAATCCTTATTTGCATAAATAAGCATGAAAAATTCCTCTACTCCTTTTTTCCCGTTGTAGACCTGTGCATAAGGCAGTATCACTGTGGATCCGGGACAGGTCTATTTAATATCATCGGTAACAAGGTCGAGAATAGCGGGAATATTAGCCTGGCCGAAATAGTCATAGACTGCCTGGGTAATCTTTTTGTTTGTCATTAATGCTGTTTCCATTTTCAATTGTTAGAAATATATTGCAGAATAAGAATTTTGCATGACGGGTTTTTATAAGATTTGTGCGACTTAAAAATCAGCCGACTTTTTTCGGCTGATCTTGAACTTATGTTTATTTCACTTAGTGCTGTGTTATTTTTTCCTCTCTTCATTAAAAGTTTCTATACTCTTGTCCAGGGCATCCCGAAGATTCTCGATCTCCGATTTTAATTTTGCTTTTTTGTCTTGCGCCGCGTTTTCAAACTCTTTTATTTTGATGTTGAGTTCCTTTTTTTGTATTTCAAGATCGGAGAATTCCTTCTCAAATTTGCGTTTAGCCTGGTCTGTTAGATTTGCGGATCTCTTCCTCATTTCAGCCATTTCCTTTTCGGTGTTTTGCATGTAGATGTCCAGCTTTTTTTCAAATTCGGCATACTCTTCAGAGAGATAATCTTTTGTTGTTTCAATCAGTTCACCGGCCTTTTTGGTTACATCTTCGGAGGTGGTTTCTTTCTCCTTTTTTGACTGGTTACAGGCAGTTATTGTTATAAATACAAGCGCCAAAACTAATTTCATGATTGTTTTCATTTTCGTTTTTATTTATGTTGCCTTTCTATATTAAAGGGTTCAGTTCTTTTGATCCCATTAACCCCGGATAATATTTCTTTAAATAAGCATTTCGGGAAGAATCAATTTGTTTTATAAACTCATTTAATTCTCGATCTTGTCTTTCCCAGTTTTTTAAATAATAATCCTTCTTAAAGAAATCATCCATTAACAGGGAGTCGTTCTTTGGGAAATAGGAGAAATATTCATCCCATTTAAATGGGGAGGTAGCTTCAAAATGTCTCCTGAAAGTATACATTATGCTGTCCAGGTTTATATCAAGGGAGTCTCCCTCCACATTTGAATATTTCCAGGCATAGAGGGAGTCATATTTAATAAGGTTCCCAAACTCATCATATTCTTTTTTTACTTCCCACTTTGCCTTTGGGATAATTCCAATTTCTACTTCTTCCTTAGGTTCCTGTTTCTCTTTTTCCTGAGAATTACAGGCTGTTAGTGCGAATAACATAAAGAGAATTACGGCCGTTTTTTTCATATCTGGCGTTTTATTTGTTTTTAATTGGCACCATCTAAAAGCTTCAACATTTATTTTTTAAAATTCACACAGTAAACGATCAGTTCATGAAATTTTGAGTGCCTAAAATTCCTAAAGTAATGTGGGAGGTTAAACGGGATAAGAATCGGGAAGGGCCTATTTTAAACAGGAACAGGAAGCCGAAGCCTCCTGTTCCTTTAAGAAGATATTAAGAATTCTTTCTAAGCTTTATTGGATATCAGCGATCTCACAAATGAATGTGAAATTTGAACATCCGGCCAAAAAGTAGCTTTGACATCTTCTCAATTCAATTCCCCACTTCTTACAGTTGTAAAAAATCAAATATCAATATTTTTGATCAAACCTAAACTGATGTTTGTCATTTTAAGTTTTACTAATTTAGGTTGTCTTTAGGATAAAAAGAATGATATATATCAGGAAAGAAAAATTTAACATTTTAAAGATAGATTTTTTTCGCTTATCATTTTCCCGAAAAAGCAGTTCCGGATCCCCGGATGTAAACAGACAGCAATAGAAATCCAAGGAACGCCGAATATAGGCTACTTTTTAATGGACATGTCCTATCCGGGTATTTTATAATTTTTTTCGGTTTCCATAAATTCATAAAATTATATTACAACCATTAAGGAATTCTTTTGTAATAGGTTTTTCCTTCATAGCCACTATATTTTTATCGTTGTTTGCGCAAGTTAGGTCTTGCTCGTCAAGGGAGGAGGAAATAATGAATACTTTGCAAAGATTTTTTAAAGGAGTCGACAGTTTATCATACTCCTTCATAAATTCAAATCCGGACATTCCCGGCATGTATATATCCAAAAAAATCACATCCGGCAATTGTGGAATGTTCTCCTGATTTTCCTGCAGGTATTTTAATGCTTCTATGGCAGAGGAATACTGCATCACCTTTTTTCCGAAATTGTTTTTAGTGATCATGCGGGATGCAATATAGAGATCTATAAGGTTGTCGTCAATAATCATTACGCTTTCAAATTTGGCAGGAATTTCCTCATTCATATTTTTAAATTTTTAAGGGTAATAATAAAGGTGGTTCCCACTCCTTTTTCAGACTGAACCTCGATTTTTCCATTCATTTTCTCAAGCGTTTCCTTTACAATATACAACCCAAAACCGGAACCGGGTGTTTTACTGGAGAGGCGATAAAACATATCAAATATTTTATCGTGATACGCCGCATCTATTCCTATTCCATTATCGGATATACTGAGTTTTAACCCTTCGTTGTCTGTTGTACCCGTTACCTTTAAATATCTTCCGGAAACCTCTTCTGTATGGTATTTAATGGCATTGGAAATAAGATTTTCCAATATGGAATTAAAGCGTTGCCAATCGGAATAAAAGGGCTGTTTCTCGTCAATGTCAACCTGAAAAGAAATTCCTTTTGCCTCTTTGATATTTCGTACCGAATCTACAATTTCATTTATGGCTTTCTTGACAGGTATTTTTTTCCTTTCAAGTCTGGTGCGGTTATTTTGAGAGTAGCTTAGGATGTTTTTAATGAATCCATCAAGGCGGTGTATGCTGGAGCGTATCATCTTAACTTGTTCCAGGGTGTCAGGTTCCCTGCTGTCTTCCTCGATAAAGGAAATAAGGCCGAGAATAGAAGTGAGCGGGGAGCGCAAATCGTGAGAGACACTGTACACAAAATGATCCAGTTCAGTATTTGTTTTTACGAGTTCTTTGTTGGCAATGATCAATTCTGCAGCCCGAATTTTTTTCTCCTCATATTGAATAACAAGCTCTACATTCTGTTTTTTAATGTTTTCTTCAGCTTTTTTGCCTTTGGTGATGTCAAATCGGGTAACAACATATTGATAGGGTTTTTCCCGTTCATTCAGTAAAGGAGTAATTATAGTATCTACCCAATAAGTAGTTCCGTCTTTCGCTCTGTTTTTAAGTTCTCCCTTCCAAATTTTCCCTCTACTTATAGTTTCCCAAAGATTTTGGATATATTCCTTAGAATGATATCCTGAATTGATAATGCGGTGATCTTGTCCTATTAATTCTTCCGGGCTGAATTGGGAGATTTTACAGAAGTTGTCGTTTACATGTTTGATAATTCCTTTTTGGTCAGTAATTGCTACAATAGACGTTTGATCCAAAGCATACTTATAATCCGAAAGTTCTTTGTTTAATTTCCCGAGTTTTTCCTGTTCTTTTTTTCTCCCGGTAATATCCACTGAAACTTCTATAGTCCCTTCAAATTTTCCTTGTTTACCATAAATTGGCGAACTAGAAGCAAAAACAGAAAATGTATGCCCGTCTTTATGTTTTACCACAAATTCATTAGAGGAATTACCCTTAGACAATTCCCCCATTATCTCCGTGGTTTCTATTTCTCTCTGCTCTGTGGATATCAGGGAAAAAACGTTTTTGCCTAGGGCTTCTTCTGCTGTCCAGCCGTAAATTTCTGTTGCTGCCTTATTCCAAAAATTGATGATCCCAAATGCGTTGGTTGAGATTGCAGCCTGAGTAATGATATTTAATAAATTGGACTGAAACCTTACTTTTTCTTCTTCTTTTTTCCTGGCAGTAATATCAATCAACACATTCACCGCTCCTGTTACCCGGCCGGTAGAATCCAAAAAAGGAACCGGATAGGGCAAGATATTTACTTTTTCTCCATTAGGCCGTTCAATAATTAATTCCTGATCGGTCATTGTTTTGCCTTCCTTAAGAGCTATGGCCATTGGATATTTATCAAACGGGATAGGATCGCCATCTTCGTTATAAATTTTCCCTGAAACGCAGAATAAATCTTTTTCAATTTCTGGCTCTCTTCCCCATAAGGCTGCTGCAGCTTTGTTATAAACTAAAATATGCCCTTCAGCATCGCAGGAATAGGTAGCTACTGGTAAATTTTGAATTAGTTCGCGATACCGTTTTTCACTTTCCTCAATTTTTTTCCGGGATTCTACCTTCTCGGTTACATCTATAAAAAAGAAAAAAATACCGTCTATATTGCCGTTATTATCTTTATGTGGTTGGTATATTACATCCTCATACATATCGACAATTTTTCCTTTACTCCCTTTGTCAAATTTTATAAGCATTTCTTTGGCTGAAAAGGTTTCCCCGGTTTTATAGACAGTATCAAAAATTTCGAAAATTCCCTGGCCTTCCACTTCCGGCAATACTTCCCTTACTGTTTTGCCAATGATATCCTTTTCCCCTATTAACTGTAAATAAAGTGGGTTTGCCAATTCAAAAACATGGTTTGGTCCCTTTAAAATTCCCATACAGGAAGGAGCTTGTAGGTATAAATCATTGAAACGCTGTCTTTCAGTTTCTAACGTTATTTCCTGGTTTTTTTTATCGGTTACATCTTCTACGGAGTGTAAAATATAATTGATTTTATTATCGTCTTTTATCGGAATATTCTGAATATTGAAATACCCGACCTTAAATTTTGAAGTTCCGGGAAGGAGCATGTTGTATTTTTGAATGGGTATTTTATGCGATTCCTTTTTGGAGATTACCTGCTCCAAAGAGTTCATTAAATTTAAAGAACCCTTTGATATTATATCATCCGGATTATCCGGGAAAGCTTCAAATATTCCTTTCCCTATTAAATCCTCCTCTAATGAAATCATTGTCTCCAGGTAGGCTTTATTAACCGCGACAATGGTGAATCTTGGAGCATCCGGAAGGATGAGTAAACTTGGGGTGGGCAGAAGATGAAAAACATGGTCAAATTGGGGATGTAGGGGCATAATTTTTTAGTAGGTTTTAAACATTTGGGGAATAGCAAGATAGGTTAATTTAAATTCTCAAGAGGTTTTATCTGTTTAAATTTTTTATATCAATTTAACATTTATTATAATATTATAAGACAAATAGATAATTTTTATAAGATTATTTATAATTATTACATAATTATTTATTCTATTTACATGGCAACTTTGCCCGAAATCAGCATTTGGGTTTGGTAGAATCGCATTGAGGTTTTTAGATTCATTGCACATCAGGAATAGAATGCAAGTCGAACAGGTTAAACTAAAGGCATAGAATATTTAGAAGAAAAATGGACAGTAATCGAAATTCGGTTTGTGGTTTGTAGATAAAGCACCATTCGTGTTTTTTGGTCTTATTTCTTGGCTCTTGACTCTTTTGTAGTTTGTTATTTGAATTTTGGGATTTGGGATTTGATTTTTGTTGTTTTGGTCTTTTTTCTTGTCTCTTCAAAGCCAATTTTTACGTTTGAAAAACAAAAGGGTGAGCACAGAAGACAAGATCATCAGAATTATTGCGAACGGATATCCCCAAAGTTCGTCCAGCTCTGGCATAAACTTAAAGTTCATCCCGTACATACTGGCAATTAGCGTTGGCGGCATGAACACCACGGTTACAATCGTGAAAATCTTAATAATGCGGTTTTGCTCCATATCTACCAATCCCAAAAATGTATTCTGAAGAAATTCGAGCCTTTCAAAGTTGAAGCTGGTATAATCCAGCAACGACCCAACATCTTTGATCATAATTCGAAGAGTTTCGTAGTTGTCCTTCGGAAAAAATTTGCTCTTCAAAATCGCCGATAGGATGCGCTGCTTTTCTACGATGTTCTCGCGAATGGAAATGGTAGATTCCTGTAAGGCAGTTATTTTTAGCAGGAGATCCCTGTTAAGGTCATTGTTTGTTACCAAACCTTTGCTTATCTCTGTAATTTGGTCGGTTATATTTTCAATAAGGTCGGCATCAAAATCAATCCTGATCTCCAGCAGCATGATAAAAATATCGATCCCATTTTCAGGTTTCACCGATTTTATTTTTTTATAAGTATCAATAAATGTTTTGTAATCCTGTTGTCGCTGGGTGATCAGGAAATTCTCTTTCAGGATAAACGAAACAGGTTCGTTAATATAATTTCTGTTTTCAGCCCTTAAAAAGTTTAGGTTTATACCTATTTCAACATCAGACTCGGCATATCTCGAACTGGATTCTATCTCTTCCCTTTCCAGGGAGGTAAAAAGTTCTACGCCGCAATATTTCTCCACCTGTTCCTTTTCTCCTTCGGTTGGATTGAGCATATCGATCCATATAATATCCGAATGCAGGAATTCATTTCCTGTTTCAGGCTTAAAATTGCCGTTTTGTAAACTGATGTATTTTAGCATGTTTTTTGAAATTCTGTTTGTCAAAATTCAGAAATTACTTCTCAACTAAATGAATCCCTGTATTTACGGTAAATATAAGGTAAAGCATCAATTATTATAGTCATTAGTCGTTGTCTTTATTCGGCACCTCTCACTTTATACCTGATCTTTCCGGTCCTCTTGATTAGCGTTTTCTGTTTACGGTTTTTGGTATTTGGTATTTGTTATTTGGGATTTGTTATTTGGATAACTCCATACCTAAAATAAGTTGCATTTTGCCGGGGGAAGTGCAATCAATCAGGCAATTTAGCAGACAAATAATCCTTTCATCGAAAAAATTTCTTTTTTAAGTATTAGTGGCTATCTTTTTCTTAATTTAATGGGAGTTAAGGAATTAGCGAAATAAATATGGACATGCTAAATAGATATGATAAAATATACAGAAATATATTTTTATTAATCAGCATACTATTAGCCGTTTACATAGTTCTTAAACTTACTTCTTAAATTTATTTAAGAATAACAATAAAAGTATCCCGGTTAATTCACGGATAGGCCTCACCCCCCGGAGTCTATCTTTTTTACTTCCCCAATTAATTTTTACCTCCCCAATTAATAATTGTACCCGATTTTAATATTCAATTTTAATTTTGACCAATATGATTAATTCTGATGATTCTCAACAGGAAGGTTCCAGGGATATAAGGAATCTTATAAGAATTTTTACAAGCTTTTATTTCACTTTAATTGTGGGATTTGTTCTTTACCTCCAGGTAAAATTTGAACTGATCACAGAAGCCTGGAATTTATTTTTCAGGTAATATTATTTTCATGTTTAACGTTCAACCTTCAACGTTTTCTGTTTACCGTTTACTGTTTACGGTTTTTGGAATTTGTCATTTGATATTTGATATTTGGAATTTGTTGTTTTGGTCTTTATTCTATTATCTTTATTCTTTATTCTTGTTTCTTACACCCTTCAAAAAAACTTCGATTTTTAATGACCTTAGCTCAATATCTCTCCAAACTCAACACCTTATTTATTACCGGAAATGCCAGGGAACATTCCTACCGTGGCGATCTGCAAAATCTTATAATGGCAATTTTGCCGGATATCCTGGTGACAAACGAACCTGCAAGGGTTTCATGTGGTGCGCCAGATTATGTGCTCACGCGTAAAAACATCCCCGTGGGTTATATTGAAGCCAAAGACATTGAGGTAGATTTGGGCAGTAAATTATTAAAGGAACAATTTGATCGCTATAAAGCGGGTTTATCCAACCTGATAATTACCGATTATTTACACTTTGAGTTTTATAAGGACGCGGAGTTTGTAACGAAGATTTCTATCGGAAAAATAGAAGACGGACAAATAATTCCGCAACCCGAAAATTTTGACCAGTTTAATCACCTGATAGAAAATTTCGCGCTCAGCGTTTCACAAAGTATTAAATCGCCTACCAGGTTGGCAAAAATGATGGCAGGAAAGGCAAAGCTGATGGCCGATGTGATCGAGAAATCCCTGAACAGTGACGATAAACTGGAAACCCGCTCCAACCTAAAATCACAAATGATCTCGTTTCAGCAAATGCTGATACACGATATTACCAATAATTCCTTTGCCGATATTTATGCTCAAACCATCGCCTATGGAATGTTCGCCGCCCGCTACCACGATCCAAGCCTGGAAAATTTTTCAAGGATGGAAGCGGCCCAGCTTATTCCCAAAAGCAATCCATTTCTTCGGAAACTTTTTCAGGATATTGCAGGCTACGATCTGGACGACCGCCTGGTGTGGATAGTGGATGAACTGGTGAATATTTTCCTGGCTTCGGATGTTTCCAAAATAATGAAAAATTTTGGAAAATCTACCCAACAGGAAGATCCGGTGGTACACTTTTATGAAACTTTCCTGGGGGAATACAATCCTAAATTGCGAAAGGCACGAGGGGTTTGGTACACGCCGCAACCCGTGGTGAATTTTATTGTCCGCGCCGTGGACGATGTTTTAAAAACCGAATTTAATTTACCCCAGGGCCTGGCCGATACCAGTAAAACAAAGATAACCGTAAAAGTCCCCACGCATGACAAGCGCTATTCCTCGGGAATGCGGGATTATGAACAGGAAGTGCACAAAGTCCAGATCCTTGATCCCGCAACGGGAACCGGGACTTTTCTTGCCGAAGTGGTGAAACTTATTTATAAAAAATTTGAAGGCCAACAAGGCATTTGGAGCAAATACGTGGCAAATGATCTAATTCCCCGTTTGAATGGTTTTGAGCTGTTAATGGCGAGTTATGCGATGGCACATTTAAAAATGGATATGCTGCTCACCGAAACCGGCTACAAACCAACCAACGACCAGCGCCTGCGCATCTTTTTAACCAATTCCATGGAAGAAGCCCACCCGGATACCGGAACTTTGTTCAGTTCCTGGTTAAGCGACGAAGCCGACCAGGCAAACGCCATAAAACGCGATACGCCGGTGATGGTGATTATGGGAAATCCGCCTTATAGTGGGGAAAGTGCCAACAAAGGTGAATGGATTATGAAGCTTATTGAAGATTATAAAAAGGAACCGGGCGGAAAGGAAAAATTAAAGGAACGCAATCCAAAATGGATCAATGATGACTATGTGAAATTTATAAGATTCGGGCAACATTTTATCGAGAAAAACGGAGAAGGAATTTTAGCATTTATAAATCCTCACGGTTATTTGGATAATCCAACCTTTAGAGGAATGCGTTGGAATTTATTGAAAACTTATGATAAAATTTATACCATTGATTTACACGGAAATAGTACAAAAAAGGAGGTTTCGCCTGATGGCTCTCCTGATCAAAATGTGTTTGATATTATGCAGGGTGTTTCTATAAATATATTAGTTAAAACTGGCAGAAAGAAACTGAATGAATTAGGAAAAGTTTTTCATTTTGATTTATTTGGAAAACGGGAGTTTAAATATGATTTTCTCTCTAAAAACTCACTAGAAACTATTCCTTATCAGAAATTACCTAATATAGCTCCACATTATTATTTTGTAAGTAAAGATTTTGAACAACAGAAAAAATATATTGAAGGTATAGCAGTTAATGATTTGTTTATTTTAAATACTATTGGAATTGTAACTTCAAAAGATATAATTCTAATAAATGATTCAAAAAATGAATTGACAAAAAAAGTCGAGGAATTTTATAATATAGTTCCAAAATCTTCACTTATTCAAAAATTGTCATATCGACCATTTGACAACAGATTTGTCTATTATGATACTGAAATTTTGGAAAGAGCAAGAGAAAAAGTAATGCAACATTTTATTAATAGAGAAAATATTGGATTAAATGTATGTAAACTAGGAAGGTCAATTGAATCCCATATCTGTTTTTTAAGCAACCAAATTACTGATAAGAACTTAGCTTCTTCATTGGATAGTGTAAACACTTTTCCTCTCTATCTCTATTCCGAAGAAACCGAACCACAAACCACAAGCCACAAACCCCACGAAAGGACTCCAAACCTCGATCCGGAAATAGTCCAACGAATAGAAAAAACTTTAGGTTTAACTTTTGTTCCCGAAAAAGAACCCGAAGGCAATGTTTGTATGGCCAATAATGGGGAAGTCCGCCCGGAATTTAAACAGGATTTCGCGCCAATAGAGCTACTGGATTACATCTACGCGGTTTTGCATTCTCCCAATTACCGTGAGAAATACAAGGAATTTTTAAAGATAGATTTCCCGAGGGTCCCTTATCCCGCAGATGCCGTAGAATTCTGGAAATTGGTGGAATTGGGCGGGGAACTTCGGCAACTGCATTTGCTGGAAAGTCCGGCGGTGGAAAATTACAACACCAAATATCCCGAAGACGGGGATAACATTGTCACCAGGAAACTCACCAAAACCAGCATTGGGTACGAGGCAATTTCCGAAACCCACGGCAAGGTTTGGATAAACGAGCTTCAGTATTTTGAAAATGTGCCGCTTGTGGCCTGGAACTTTTACATTGGCGGATACCAACCCGCCCAAAAATGGCTCAAAGACCGCAAAAATCGCGAACTCAGTTACGAAGACATCCTGCACTACCAGAAAATAATCGTCGCCCTCACCGAAACAGGCAGGATTATGGAGGAGATCGATGTTTGAAATTCAGGATTGGGAATTTAAGATTCAAGATTCAAGATTCAAAATTTGGAGTTTTGAAGGGAACTTTTCAAAGTTTAAAAACTTTGAAAAGTTGGGTAGATCATTTTTGATTGAGTTAGCGTTCAAAAACCAAATTCCAGTTCGGATAGATTTGAAAGCGCAATTCCACTTTCCTCTCTCCACTTTTCACTTTCATGTTCTATTTTCTCTTGTCTATTTTCTAACTTCTAACATCTAACCCGAAATTTTTCCAAAGTCCAAAACTTTTCCAAAGTCCGAAACTTTGGAAAAGTCAGTTGAAACTTTTTACCCGGGAAACATGAATTTTTTGATTTCCTCAGCTTCCAGCTTTGGATTGGCGCCTTCGCTGCCGGCTACCATAGCTCCAACGGCACAGGCATAGTCCAGGGCTTTCTGTGGATTTTCCTTTGAAAGTAATTTTGCAATTAATGAAGCAAGAAAGGAATCGCCTGCACCAACGGTATCTTTAACCTTTATTTGATAACCGCTGTTATAAACCATTTTTCCTTCCGAAAGCAAAACTGCTCCATGGCTGCCTTTTGTAACGCAGATGGATTGGGTATTTGTTTTTTCTGAAATAAACAAGAGGTTCTGTTCTAAGGAATTAAAGGGAGAACCCAACATCGCTGCAATTTCAAACAATTCCTCGTCGTTGAATTTTATAAAATCGGCTTTTTGCATTAATTGCTGCAGCGTTTCCTTTTGGTAATGAGGAGGCCTTAAATTGATGTCAAAAACCTTGTAATTGGCAGGTTCAAGGAGGTCAAATAACGTATTCCTGCTGATCTTATCCCGGCAAACCAGGCTTCCAAAAATAAAGACATCAGCTTTCCTCATGGAATTCATGGAAGATCCCGAGACTTCAATTTTATCCCAGGCTGAAGGATAAGCGATCTCATAAGTGGCAGAACCACTGTTGCTTAAGCTAACATTCACCATTCCGGTTGGATAGGTGGCGTCAGTCTCAATATTTTCAGTTCTCACATTATTACTTTGCAGATAGGCGAGTATTTCTTTTCCTTTTTGGTCCGTGCCAATCCTGCTTATTATTTCAGTTTCGATCCCGGTAGCACTTAACCGGGAAGCGACATTTAAAGGTGCCCCGCCAATCCGTGCTTTATCGGGCAAAATATCCCATAAAACCTCACCAAAACAAACAGCTTTAATTTTCATTGTAATTATTTTAAATCAGGTAATGATCTTTTCCAAAGTTTAGAACTTTGGAAAAGTTGGATTAAAGCAAATGAGTAAGCCTTTTCTATTTTAGGGATAAGGCTGCTTCCAAATCAATGTCAGCGACAGAATTTACTATAAGATCGGGTTTGAAGGCAAAATGAACCAAATTTTCCTTTTTGGAAACACCCGAAAGCGTTAAAATAGTAGTATAACCCAATTGTATCCCCCCAAGAATATCGGTATCCATGGTGTCACCAATTATAATAGTTTCCTTTGCTTCCAGGCCCAGGTATTTTCTTGCAGCCCTCATCATCACCGGACTGGGTTTTCCAACTGAAAAAGCCTTTTTACCCGTTGCTTCCTCTATCATGGCCACAATTGCTTTGATGCCTAAATTGTTCCAGCCAATTTTTTTGGGCGATGGGTCTAAATTGGTGGCGATCAATTTGGCACCGTGTAAGATCATATCAACAGCATTATTTACCATTTCCAGGGTAAAATTCCTTCCTTCACCCACCACTACAAAATCGGGGTTGTTATTTACCAGAATATAACCTTCCTGAGATAAACTGGTAATAAGTCCGCCTTCACCCAAAACATAAGCCGTTCCCTTTGGTTCCATAAAGGATAAGAAAGAAGCAGTGGCCATTGCGCTGGTGTACACGTTTTCCTCCTTTATCTTAATTCCCATTTTTGCCACCTTATTAACTGTGTCCAGGGGTGTGCGCTGGCTGTTGTTGGTCATAAACAGAAAAGGTATCTTCCTCTTTTGGAGTTGTTCTATAAATTTATCGGCACCCGGAATTAAGAGATCATTCCCATAAATAACCCCGTCCATATCAATTAAAAATCCTTTTTTCATCTTTCTTATTTTTAAAATTCCTTTATGCTAAAATAATCTTTAAAAGGCAGGATTAAAAACCAACTCTTAAAAATAACGGTTTATTGACATTTATTTTCTGATTTGTTTCCGGAAGGGCTTCAGAATTGGACTTTTAATTATTTTCTGCGCTTCCTCAACTCTGCAAATTGATTCAGTTTAATTGAATTTTAATTGATTCATTTCCACATTTTCAATTTTGAAATTTTTATCAGCATGTGCTGAGAAGCTATCGAAGGGAGCGTTGGGAAAGAAAATCTCTGTCATTACGGTTTCTCCATTATCAAAAAACAGTTCAATGGAGGTTTTGTCCAGAACGATTCGGACTAATATCTTTTCCGATTTTGAGGTCCGCGGGGCAGTGGAAACTTTATTTGCAAAGTCATCGTTAAAGCTTGTGATACCGGATTTTTCACGATCTATATAAAACTGATTTTTTGGTTTGTCGAATCCGAATTTTAAAGTGTCCCCTTTTTGATTGCTCAGGCTAAACTCATAGTTCTCATTTTGTGAAAGTGCGAAATCATATTTAATAGTTGCTTTTGTTATATCTATATCGGCAGAAATGGCAATTATCGCGGTATTTTCAACCCCGACCAAAGCTTTTTCAACTTTTTTTGTAATATAATCGTCTAATTCTTTAACCGGAAGCGAATAGATCCTGTATGTATCCCCAACTTTCCTGAGTTTAAGTTCCCGGGCTACGGTCATGGCGCTTCGCCAGGGACTTCCTGCCCGTATAGCCAATTGGACATCCAGCCCATAAAGAGTGTACCCCCATCAGAATCGGGGATGTTGGACCAGGTTACCCCGGCGTAATTATCTTTTCCATAATCTATCCAAAAGTTATGTTTTCCACCCAAATCTTGCATAGATTTATCTAATTTGAATTTTTTTCCGTCAAAATCACCTACAAAATATTGAGTGCCGGAGCCCCCATTGTAACCACCGGGATTTAAGCTTTGAATAAGAATCCATTTCACTTCATCTGAATTTTCTACCTTCATAGGGAATAGATCAGGACATTCCCAAACCCCGTCATGGGCTCCAATGCCTTTTCCGAAATCGGAAAGCAAGGTCCATTTTTTTAAATTTGGGGAGCTATAAAACAAGGTTTTATCCACTGTGGCAAGGGCCATCAG